>NZ_KB235904.1:0-44547 GCF_000332155.1 Kamptonema formosum PCC 6407
TTGATTTGGCTCCCAGGCATTATCTTTTATATCCCAGTATTTTATTTTTGAGCTTCTTTGATACTTAATGGCACTCTGGTTATCCATTTCATTCCTGCCATCGCTGACAAATTAGGAGCTGTGTATAAGGCACTGTCTGCTACACATATACCGTCAAATGTCCACTGATTTTGAAATTCTTTCAGTCTCTCTACAAATACACTTTTATCGTCCCAGCTTGATAATATTTGTCTAATGCTCTGCCTATCCTGTCATCGTTTAATTGTTCAGGCGTTACTCCTTCTCCAATTAGATGTTCTGTTGCTTTTCCTACAAAAAATGTATCGAATAGGTATATTGGGGCGCTCAAAAACCCCAATCCGTTCAAAATCATCGCTTTCATTACTTGTCCTGGGCTGAGGGTTTCTTTGGTTCTTAATCCCACTTTTTTGTTGACTTCTTCTACCAATTCCATCTCATCTATTATTCCTGCTACTATTCCCAAATGGTCTAAATTTACAATATTTATCGCTTCTGAGGGCTTTTTCATAGTTTTTAGAGTTGGGTTAGTGGTGGAAATTATTATATCCTAAAAAAGCCTAAAATGATTGCATAGCAATCACTTTAGGCGTTATTTATTCCGAATCTATCCTCTATTAACGCAACTTAAATATCTGCGGAATGTGGGATAAAAGTGAACGTCAAATTCTAAGAAAAAATTTGTCTGTCCCAAAATTAATGATACGTTGTCACTTTTTACCCAAGCAAATACTAATCTTACCGGAGCAAACTCCCCTATTTCAGCCATTAAAAATACTGGCATCGCTGGTTGATTACCAATGTTGCCTGCCAGTCGAATGATGGCTTTGCTGTCATCCCAAACTAAGCCAAGCTGAATCCCTATTTGGTAAGGCAATAGATTTACGGTTGCACCGCTATCTACTAACCCAATAACTTCGAGTCTCTGGTTATTGTGGTGCAGAATTAGGGGAATGCGCGGTAGGCTGTCAAACTCATCTTGAGAGGGGTCATTGGTTGAGTATTGGAATCGCATAATACTCAGTTTTCGTTACTGTTAGGTAGATTCATTGCCTGCATCAAAGCTGCACCAGCACCAAAATTATTGTAGGGGGTTGGTAGGTAGTAAATCTTGTAAGGTTCCAAAGGAAAAATATCCTCATTAATATCTTCTTCGGCCATTAGAATGCGGATTAATTCTCGTTTATCGATCGCAGACAGTTGTCTAATGGTGGGGAGTAATTCTGTTAGTGTCATCGGTTGTTTTCCTACGATGCGTCTATGTTAACGGTAGCAGGTCAACGTAGTAATTGCAACTTCTATGGGAGTTTCAGGAAGATCGGCGCGATCGCCCTTGTAGAAAACTGATTTCGGTAGTGGTAAACTGTGAGATAATTGCTACAATAGCGTAAAATTAAGCTTCTTTTGAATTTAAACAAATGAAGTTCACGATTGAGATTACTGAAGAAGCGATCGAAGATATGGAGTGCTTGGATAAAGCAGCGTGTGTTACCATTATTGATGCAATAGAGCGGCAACTTGTTAATCAGCCTTTGCTGGAAACCAGGAACCGCAAGCCGCTTCGACCTGATTCTCAATTTGGTTGGGAGTTGAGGATTGGCAAGTATCGCGTCTTCTACGATGTCAATGAGGGAACGGTGACGGTTAGTGTGGTTGCAGTGGGATACAAAGAGCATAATCAGCTCTATATTAGAGGTCAAGAGGTTAATCTATGAAAACTATTGAACTAGCTCAGTCTAATCTGACGATAGTTGAGTTAATGGAATTAGCACAGCAGGACACTCTCATCCTCAAAAAATCGGATGGGACAGAGTTTGTTTTGTCGGTTATAGATGATTTTGCTACAGAAGTTGAGGTCTTACGCCAAAACGAGGAATTCATGGAATTTTTAGCACAGCGATCGCGATCGACTAAACGGTTATCGCTTGAGGAAGCGCGAAGACGATTAGGTATTTAACAGAATCAAGGGAATGCGCGTAGGCTGTCAAACTCATCTTGAAAAGGGTAATTAGTGCAAGATAGAGGTTATTGAAAAGAGCGATCGCGCTTATTAGATAATTTCGATAAAAGGCGCAAAAAGTTGGTAAAAGTTTGCTATAGTTACCATACTTATCTCACAAACCCACCTATGGACAGTCCTCAGATATTGCAATTTGTCGATGAAACTGTCTACACCAATACTGGCAAACATCTAAATAACTTGCAACGGAGGATTATCGCAGGAATACTGAATCGTCAAAGATATGCTGACGTTGCAGAAAATTATGGTTATAGCGCCAAACACATTAAAAAAGCCAGTCACGAACTTTTACAAATGTTATCTGAAGTCTTTGGCGAACAAGTTAAGAAAAGTAATCTTGAATCCGTTATAGAAAGACAGATAAATCAAAATATAAATCTTGGCAAAAATAATAATTTTCAAAATAACAGAATTAGCTACGTCAATAATTGCCCTAATCCCCCTACTTGTACCCTAGATAAAACTCAGCCGGAAACTCCTGACTTGGAGGAGGAAAGCAAAAATCAAACTAAGATTGAAACAATAGATAAATTGCGGCAATTTGGCCTAAATGATGAACAAATTGCAGAAGCTTTAAATTTACCCTTAGATGTAGTTAAGCCGGATTAGAAGGTGGCACTACATTGAATTATTTTTGTTTAGTTAGTTGATTAGGCTTTAGTTACCATTCGAGCGCAAATTCCGCACATCCTGAATACTGAGTCCCGTTGTCTGAGCGATCGTTTCATCATCCAGGCGATCGAGCAAATTCCGTGCAATCGCCAGCTTTTCTTCTTTAACGGCTTTAATTATAACTCCTTGTTGGTCGTAAATAAACATTTCTCGCCGTTCTAAATCCTCCAATTCCTCACGAGTTAAGTTCACTTGATTGGCAATATCAAAGGCTTTATGAATCTCTGGAACGCTATCCATTATTTCCGGGACATCCGTTATCGCCCTCGCATATTTGATGAAATAAATCCATTTATCTGCCAGAGTTTCTAGCTGGTGTACTTCTTTAGTAAATTTTGGAAGTTCTACAAATACTAACTCCATGCTATTATCGGTATATTGGAGATTTGTACTTGCTTCTTTATAGATAAATCTTGAAATTAGTCGATCGCTATTTGCAAACATCTCGAAATCAGTCAGTGTTAATGCAATTACTAGCTTGAGCATTCGGTAGCCTTCTCCTTTCTGCAATTGAAAGGCGTAAGTTTTGGCCGCATTGTACAAAACTCTCTTGCCGAAAGATTCTACGTTTAATACTTGCATTTCAATAATGACTAGCGTACCATCCGCGAGTTTAGCTTTAACATCTAAATAAGTATCTTTCAAACCTTCGACTCTGGGGGGTAGGTTGGGGTTGATAATTTCTAAGTCTTCAATAGTAGGATTGCCATCGTAAATCATGGCATTGAGAAAACTAATGAGAATGTCTTTGCTTTCTGAGGAGCCAAATATTTTTTTGAAGGCGTAATCGGTTTTGGGGTTGATGAATGTCATGATTAAAATTGGGAATGACGACAGATATAACGTAGTAATCGCTACTTCTAGAGGCGTTTCACAAAATAGGCGCGATCGCGCTTGTTTTTTGGGATTAGGGCGATACATCTAACAATTCATCAAGTTATTAATTTTTGATTTCAAGGCATTTCCCAAATTTTCAAAGTTTCATCTGGACTGCCGCTAATAATAGTCTTACCATCAGGAGCAATCGCGATCGCACTCACAAAACGGCTGTGTCCTTGCAAAGCTGTTTTCTCTTTACCATTCTTGAGATCCCACACCAAAATTTTCGCGCCACCACTAACAAGAGTCTTCCCGTCTGGACTGATAGCCAGAGTCCTCACCCAACTAGAATGACCATCAAGAGTCCTAGTATGTTTACCTTCTTTGAGGTTCCAGATACGGATAGTATTATCGCTGCTACTGGAAGCCAAAGTTTGACCATCGGGACCGATCGCAACAGCCTTAACAGCACCCGCGTGGCCTGTCAGAACTTTTCTTAATTGACCAGCTTTGAAATTCCATAATCGTACAGTCTTGTCATCACTACCCGAAACCAGAGTTTGACCGTCACGGCTGAAAGCCAGAGCATTAACTTGAGCCCGATGACCGCTCAAAGTAAGCATCCGGCTGCCAGTTTTCAGATTCCACAAACACACAGTTTTGTCATCACTACCAGAAGCCAAAGTTTGACCATCGCGGCTAATCGCGATCGCATTCACCCCCCCCTTATGACCAGACATTGTGCGGATAGCCTTACCAGTTTTCAGATTCCACATACTAATATTTTTATCATCGCCACCGCTCACCAAAGTCCGATTATCAGGCGCGATCGTTAACGTTCTCACCCACTTCTTTGAATGCACGCCATTAATCGTGCGAAGTAGTTTTCCTGTCTTCATATTCCAAATTCTAATCGTACCAAAAGAGCCAGAAGCTAAAGTTTGACCATCGGGGCTAAGTGCGATCGCATTAACATTACCAACATCACTAAAACTTTTTTCTAAAAATTGACTGCTGGGCAAACTCGAAAGCAACCAAACAGGATTGGCAAAAAATCCGTAGCGCATCGAACTGTAAACTTGAGAAAAACCCAACGCCAATAGCAACACAGCACCACCCACCACCAATTTTTTCTTTAACTGTGCGGGGTTCGTGTAAATTTTACTAGAGCTATTCCTCGTACTAGCTTTAAGTCTAGTCCCAGAATTTTGCCTAGTCGTCACTGGCGGATTAGTATTCCCCCGCCCTTTAAGCTGCGAACCCGCAGGAAACTGAGTTGCTGAGGGACTCGGCTCCCCACTTAGATCTATATCCTTTAAACACTGCAAAATCATCTGGGGACTTTGAGGCCTATTCCCCGGAAACGGGGCCATCAAATAATCAATCACACTTGCAACGGCATCCGAAACATGAGGCGCACCCTTGCGCCACATCAACTTACCCGTGCGGGGGTTTTCGGGAAAAGCCGTCGGCGGTTTGCCAGTCAGTAAATAAACAAAGGTACGCCCCAGCGCAAAAAAATCCGATTGAGGGACAGCCTTACCATTTGTTTGTTCTGGCGGCGAATAGCCAGGAGAAACAATACCCGTAACATTTTGACCTTGCCCCACCTTAGCAAAGTAGGTAGCCGAGACTTCTCTAGCAGTTCCGAAGTCAATCAACACCAATTGCCCATTAGGTTTGCACATGATGTTGTGCGGCTTAATATCGCGGTGGAAATAATGGAGTCCGTGAACCTTATCCAGAATATCCGACAATTGTCTCAACCATTCCACAGCCTGTTCTTGAGTAATTGGCTTACCGCGACTTTTCAGCCAATCCTGCAAATTCGCACCAGAAATTTTCTCCATGACCAGACAGTGGAATTGTTCTGTGCTGTCGGCTGGCGAATAAACAAAATAACCGTCGCGGTCTACTTTGGGAATACCGGGATGTCGCAGTCTAGCCAATACATCTGCTTCTTGCTTAAACAGAGCTACAGCTTTAGGATGGTCTTTGAGTAAGACTTTCAAGACTTTACGTTCGCCCCGGTCGTCTATTTCATAGGTTTTGCCAAAGCCGCCGCCTCCGAGAGGCAGAATGACCCGATATCGACCTTCTAACAGGAGTTCCGAACCGCAGTGGCGACAAACGGGTCTGTCAGCGTTAGCCGGGTCAGAAGGATTTGGGCATTTGGGATTGAGGCAATAACTCACAGAAGCCACATAACCCTGATTCAGGTTGCTTTACCAAGTCCAATTTGACACTCCCCGCTCTCAAAAGGCGGAGATTTTTAAGGACAACTTGAATGGAGGTGAATCCACAAAAAAGTTGATGCTTAAAGGGTTTGTCAAAGAACCCAGATCTACTCGCTCTAAATTAATAGAGTTTGTAGGTAGTTCCACGTAGTCGCATCGTAATTTTTAATTCACTCCTCTAGCGGCTCATTTTCTACCCCTAACGATACCTAACGGCATGACGCGGAGGTGTTGCGGGATTACAACCGTCTGCTAGCTAAAGTCATCGTGTCTTAGATGCGCTCTTTAAGTGTATCTTTATTGTTCCTTGTTTTGAGCTGCATTACCAAAAAATCTTGTGAGGTACAACCACCAGGAGTTATATACTCGCGAATAGAGACAGTCGCGATCGCGATCGTCATCATTAAGACTTAGGCACTTAGTCTGTAGGGTGGCCGCTGCCATAGTTTAGCTTTTGAGGCTATAGAGATCTGGTAATTGCACCCTCCACCCTACGATTACCTATCAGCCACTGGAAAGATTATAGCGCCAGGCCTTCAACGACTGGATGGAAGTAGAAGGCGAGAGCCAAAACCAGATAAGCAGCTAAGAGCAAAGTACCTTCAAGCCAGTTTGAATTGCCATCGGAACTGATGGAATTGGCAATCAGCACTGCAACGGTGACTGCTATCAATTCAAAGGGGTTGAAGTTCAAATCCATTGGTTTGCCCAAGATAAAACCTGCTAGGACTAAGACAGGCGCTACAAATAAAGCAATTTGCAAACTCGATCCTAGTGCCACCGACACGGACAAATCCATTTTATTTTTCATCGCCACTGTCACGGCTGTGGCGTGCTCGGCCGCGTTGCCAATAATGGGAACCAGAATTACCCCGGTAAACAAGGAGGTTAACCCCAGGAGGGCGGTAGCTTCTTCTAGAGTATCGACGAGCAATTCTGACTCGTAGGCTACTGTGAGCGTACAGGCCAACAATACTCCAATCCACAAGGGCAAGTTGACTTTACGATCGGGGGAGTCTTCTGCCAAGTTGTTTTCGGCTAATCCCTCTAAATCCATCTCGGCAACTCCTGCGTCATAGAGGTAGGTGTGGGTTTTCATAGAAAACAACAGCGTCAGCACGTAGACTAGAATCAGTACGATCGCGACGGCGCTGGAGAGCTTCTGCATGGTTGCTTCATCGATTCCAGGGGAGGTGGCATCAACGGCTGTTGGCACTAAAATTGCGATCACGGCAAGGTTCATGGCTGAGGCGTTCAACCGAGCTACCATTGGCTGAAATTCTTGCTCTTTGTAGCGCAACCCTCCCAGAAACATAGCAAAACCCATGACTAGCAGGAGGTTGCTGATGATAGAACCTGTGATGCTGGCTTTGACGACATCTATGAGTCCGGCATTGAGGGCGATAATGCCAATGATCAGTTCTGTGGCATTGCCGAAGGTGGCGTTAAGTAAGCCGCCGAGGTTGGGGCCGAGGACTACGGCGATTTCTTCGGTGGCGGTGCCCATCCAAGCGGCTAGAGGTACGATCGCCAAGGCTGATGTAATAAAGACTGTGGTCGATCCCCATCCCAGGAAGTGGGCGGCAATAGAAATCGGGATAAATACTAGCAACAGTGAAATTAAGTTCTTTGTGTTCAGCATTTAGGTTTAAAGGAGGACAAGGCAGCAAGAAAGTAAGCAAGTAATGGAACTGGGGGTTCCCAACTCCAAATCATAAATTTTTCCACAACGGAAAATCATCACCTTTAGGCATGGGAGGAGTTTTTGTGGCTGTCTTCCACCGTGAAAAAAGAGTTAGTTGAAAAACACAAGCAGTTGCGATTTTCGCTATAATCATAACAGTCTTAGCGAAACCGATGGATTTCGTTAGCGAGCAGGGCCACATCAGCCGGGACAATCTGAGTTCGACGCGATCGCTCTTCGCCATTTGTTCCGATCGCCAAAAGTTGCCAAGACCCTGAATGTAGTCTTGAGTGATTATATCTTGATAAAGATATCATCCGATCGAGAAACCCTTTCCCATCTATCATTAAAAGACCTCCAAAAGCAACTGAATACTTCCGAGCGGGGATTAAGTAAAAAAGAAGTCCTCGAAAAGCGATCGCAAACTGGTTGCGTTGAGATCGGGCTCTATTAACCTTGGGAGAGCCTTTTTCTGTGGGTAATACCGCTCCCGAAGCACTGAGTATTAATGCTTCTCTGGCTTCCCGGAATGAAAACGAAGATCCGATTGATTTAGCAATTATCGCCGGACTGAAACCGGATCGATCTTTAAAAGATTACAATATAATCCACTTCCAACCGTTTGAGCCGGTGGATAAACGGACAGAAGCAACTGTTGAAAATATCAATGGCGATCGCTTTAAAATAACCAAAGGTGCAACCCAAATAATTCTGGCACTTTCAAGTAATGCCGATCGCGCCCGCAGTCAGTACTATCGGACGAGATTTTGCTATTTATCCTTAATTATTAAACTTTACCATGATAGAAACAAACAATGAGATTTCTCAAGCATCAGAACTGGTTTTAAATAATGGCGATCGCTTACTGCAAATCACTTTAATTCTGATAGCAGGAGGGATGGCGCTATTAGCGGGAATGGCGCTCATTTCCATCTTAAGATTACCGTTAAGTTGGTTGGCTCCAAAATTCTCAACGCAGACTTATATTCGTGTACTGGTTGCCTCAAAAAATATAGTTTTGGTGTTACTAACTCTCTCGGCAATGGAAGTAATGTTACTTCTAATCCCTCAAACTGAATGGCTGAGTTTAATCGAGTTTTGCCTGAGTGTGGGCATCAGTATACTTAGTGGATGGATGCTCTCAAGACTATTTAGAGACTTTTTTAATACCACAATTTTAGGAGTAACTTTTGAGTCAAACCCTCAAGTTAAAGGCGAGTCCATCTTCTTACTTCGGTATTTTGGAGACTTTGCGATCGCTGTAGCGTTAATTTTAAGTTTTTGCATTAGTCATAACATCAACGTTTTAGGCATAGTTGCCAGTTTAGGAATTGGAGGTATTGCCATTGCCTTTGCAGCTCAAAAGACTTTAGAACAATTTTTGGGAGGGATTGTCTTAAATCTTGACCGCCCTTTTACCGTTGGCGACTATATTGGCTTATCCGATGGGCAGCAAGGTAAGCAAGGTACTTTTGGACGAGTAGAAAGTATCGGTTTGAGGTCAACTAAAATTCGCACCTCTGGTAAAGGCACTCTCACTATTATTCCCAATAATGCGCTCACTCAAGCCACCATTGAAAATTTTTCAGGTGCAAAGAAAGTCATGTCTGTAATGATGATTGAGTTTCCTAAACCGATATCTGCCAATGAGCAAGCACTGATCCGCCAAACCGTAATGGATAGCACTATGGACATTTTTGGTTTAGACTGGCGTAGTACAGAGGTGGCATTTGGTGACAATCATGCCCAAATTTCCTTTTTTATTCTCGGTTCTAATGAGTTATCAATGGAGCTGAGACGGCAATTGCTGGATTTGGCTACCCAACAAATTACAAAGCAACTTCAAAAGCATAATATTTCTTTTATCCTTGACCAACCAACGATTTATGTGGATTCCCCAATCTCGATTTAAACAAGTATATAAACGTGCAATTAATCTGATCGTCTTATTTCTGGTGGGTTGGTTGCTAGTGCTGACTCCGATGGGGTTGGCTCAAGGTTTTGCTGATACTGGTTCTCCTGTGGTTGTTGATGGCATCCCACTTTTTTATTTGCAAGCTGTGGATAATTTTCGCGCAAGGGATCGCACCCAATTTGCTAATAATTTACTGGCTGAGGCGATCGCTACTGATGCAGCCATAACTTTTGATGTGCGGAATAATGATAGTAACAGCCCTACTTCTATTTCTTTAAATAATAACTACCTGCTCACCGTGACAGCAAATGATGTTCTGCCAGGTTTTTCTCCATTTCAACAAGCTAATCAATGGCGGAATATTCTAGAAACAGCGATCGCCAAAGCTAAAAAAGAACGCACTTCCAAATATATTTTACAGAGAAGTCTATGGATTGCGATCGTAATCGCAGCACTGCTCGTAGTGCGGATTTTATTAGGAATAGCAATCCGATTATTTAAGTTTAAAACTGGATTTTTTAGCAAGATTTTTTTTGGTTTTAGCTGGGGTGCGATCGCCCTAGTTAGTTCTGAATGGTTTCCCATATTACGCAGTTTACGCTATCAGTTGGTTTCCCCGTTTTCTCAACCCGAGTGGCTGATATTTTTTGGAGCATTAGGAGGATCTTTTGTATTGACCTACTATGCTACAGACTTACTAAAATTAGCACTTAAAAAACTAGCTCCCCACGTCCTGGAAAATATATATATAGAAGTTTTTCAACCGAGCGAACGCCTTTTTCAATTTGCCTTTCTCAGTATTTCTATCAGTTGGTCTTTGACCTTATTAGAACCATTGGCACCAGTGATTTATAATCTACTAAAACCGATTGTCAATCTATTCTTAATTGGAAGCTTATATTGGTTATCGATAAAACTAGCTAGCCGCTACCTACGTAGCTATGGATTCAAGTTAGGCAGCAAATTTAGTCCTAGTAGTGATGATGCTATTCTGGTATTTGAGACGATTATTAATATCCTGATCTTCATTGTAGCTTTAGTTGCCTTTGCCCGCAGCCTCAACTTTGACTTGATTGGATTGGTAGCAAGCTTAGGGTTAGTCGGTTTAGCCGTCGCCTTTGCTGCTCAAAAAATTCTTGAACAACTGATTGCGACTTTAGTTCTATATCTAGATCGTCCTTTTGTTAGTGGTGACTATATCCGCTTACCAGGTGGAGAATTAGGGAAAGTAGAAAGTATTGGCTTGCGATCGACCAAAATTCGTTCCCTTGGCACTGGTACAATTATTGTGATGCCTAATTCCATTCTTGTAAATGTAGAAATTGAAAATGTTACTCTTGCAAAAAAAATTATGGTGTTATTGTATATGAACTTTGCTAGTGTTTTAGGAGAACGAGAATATGCCCTAGTTCAACAAGCGATATTGGAAAAAACCGCTTACCTATCAGGGATTGATACTAACAGCACAAATATTCATCAGGCTGATGAAACAGGAAAAAGATTGAGGGTTAGTTTTGCAATTTTAGGTTCTCAAGATAATGCAGTTGAGGTGCGTAAACGTCTACTAGAGTTGGCAAGCGCTGAAATTGCCAAATCCCTCTCGATTCATGGGATTGTGTTTACGATGGAAGCTCCTACCGTTTATGTGCAATCGCCTGTGACAATCTGATTAATGTAATTTGCTAAGTAGAAGGAAGAAGGAGGAAGGATTTAGTTATCTAGGAGAGAAGGAGGAATGTTTATACAGTCAGCTTTTTGGCTAAGCCATTGCGCCTTTAGGTTTGCCCAGCTCTCAAGAATCCCATCCCCAGAGCCCAGAGGGGGGTGGGAGTGTCAAAACTTGTAGTAAAATATTAAATTTAACGTTAAAGTGGCAAAGTCTTATTGCTAAAGGTTAAATTTTCTTAATCGGAACTTGCTCTGCAATTGATTAGACTTTACGATCCAGTAAAATAGATGGCAATTAAATTCCTAGTCCTTTAAGCACTGACCTAGATTCGGTGTCAGATTTCGCTAGAGCAGTAGCACGTCTTTTCTATTTTGCCTTTGGGGGTTGCGGCATTTGTGTAAAAAATCTCCGTTTTCTGGTTCGGCTTGTGTGTTAGCACGAATGCTCAAGCCTTTACTAGCGGACACTCTGGGCGGGTTTTGCAAAAAAATTATCTTTCCATTGCCAAAATTATCGGCTAAATCCGTCCCTACTTATCAAAGTTTTGATTACAAAACCTAGTTGAGACAGGCTGTTAACAAAAGGCGGCGCTGCTGCACGGTCTGTCTGGCTAATTGTAAGGTTGTTTTTGTGTTTAATATTTGAGGATGCTCATTCTATGGCTCTACATTCTACAACTGCTCAATCTCTCTGGGTCAAGCCTTCTACATTGGATGCAAAGGTTCCAACTGATTCACTAGCAGTCGATCCCGCACGCACCGCTACGGGGGTTTATGTCACGGTTCACGGTCATTTCTATCAGCCACCTCGCGAAAATCCTTATCTGGATGCGATCGAACGCCAACCGGGGGCGGCTCCTTTCCATGACTGGAATGAGCGTATCCACCATGAGTGCTATCGCCCTAATGCTTTTGCCCGGATTTTGAACGATCGCGGGGAATTGGTGGGGATCGTTAATAATTATGAGTATCTGAGTTTTAATATCGGCCCAACGCTGATGAGTTGGCTGGAACGATACGATCGCGAAGTTTACGAGCGGATTTTAGAGGGCGATCGCAAATCCTGCGCTCGTCTGGGCAAAGGCAATGCGATCGCTCAAGTCTACAACCATATCATTATGCCCCTGGCAAATGAGCGGGACAAATACACTCAAATTCGCTGGGGGATCGCTGATTTTAGATCGCGCTTCAACCGCGATCCCGAAGGAATGTGGCTGGCAGAAACGGGTGTAGACTACGCCACCCTAGAAACTCTGGTAGCTGAAGGTATTCGCTTCATTATCTTGGCTCCATCGCAAGCAGAACGTTGCCGTCCCTTCCCTAGTGGCGACGATCCCAACCCAGAATGGCACGAAGTAGGGGGCAGCCAAATCGATCCCACCCGCCCCTACCGCTGTTATCTCAAGCCTACACTCACCACAACGGCAGACTCTCTAAGCACTCAACATTTCAGCCGCAATCGTTCCAAATCGCCAATCCCTAGTCCAAACACGCCCTACATTGATATCTTTTTTTACGATGGCCCAATCTCGCGGGATATGGGCTTTAATGATGTTCTCAGCAGTGCTCAGCATTTGTCAGGGCGTTTGGGCCAAGCCGTGCGCGGGGATCATCGACCGGCACAATTAATCGCAGTGGCAACAGATGGGGAAACTTTTGGCCACCATAAGGGCGGTACTGAGAAGTGCCTCGCCTATAGTTTTACAGAAGAGTTTCCACGCCGCAACTGGACGGTGACGAATTTTGCCCATTATTTGAGCATCAATTCTCCTACTTGGGAAGTGGAACTGAAGCCAGTAACGGCTTGGAGTTGCGGTCATGGTGTCGATCGCTGGCAAGATGATTGTGGTTGCGGTGGTGGTGGCGAATGGCATCAACAATGGCGGCGACCCCTACGAAATAGCCTTAATTGGCTCAGGGATCGATTGATTCCCATTTATGAAGGGGCGGGGCGCAAGCTGTTTACCGATCCTTGGGCGGCGCGGGATGAGTATATTGAAGTAATTCGCGATCGCTCTACTGCTAATGTCAACCGCTTTTTAACTAAGCACTGCGATCGCGAACTCGACGATTCAGAACGGGTAGATGCTTTGCGACTGTTGGAAATGCAGCGACACGCTCTGCTAATGTTCACTAGCTGCGGCTGGTTTTTTGAGGAGATTTCCCGACCGGAAGGCGTACAAATCCTGCGCTATGCGGCTCGTGCTTTGGAATTGGCGGCGGATGTTACAGGAATACAGTGCGAAGGAGAGTTTATTGAACGTCTAGCTCTGGCACCAAGTAATGTTGAGTTTTTTAAGACGGGTGCAGAAGTTTATCGGCATCTGGTTGCGACGGCCCAAATTAGTTTAGAGCAAGTAACTGCTCACTATGCGATCGGTTCTCTCTTTACTACTTTTGCCCGCGAACAACAAGTTTACTGTTACCAGGCACACCAGCTAGATTACCAAATGCAGCGGATGGGTTCTCTGGCCTTAGCGGTGGGTCAGGTACAGTTGACCTCAGAAATTACTCAGGAAACTCAGGTTTTTGTGTTTGCTGTGTTTCACTTGGGAGGCTGGGATTTCCACTGCTGCATTCAACCTTTTGGGGGTCGCCGGTCTTATACCATGCTCAAAGAGCGCTTGTTTACAGTTCTAGAAGAGGCTTCTGCGGCTCAGGCAATTCTGGAAATGGTGCGCCTGTTTGGAGATCAATCGTTTAGTTTGCGGAATTTGTTTGCTGAGGAACGCCACCGGATTATGAGGTTGCTCAGTCAGGAAACTTTGACACGGCTGGATCAGCTTTATAGTCAAGTTTACCGGGACAATTACGGGGTGATGATGGCTTTCCACCGCGATGAGTTGACGGTTCCTGCGGAGTTACAGGTCGCTGCGGAGGTAGCTTTGGGACATCGCTGTTTGACAGCCGCGAGGGCTCTGGTGGCTGAAAGTTACGAGCAACGCTTCAGCGTGACAATCATAGCGGAATTGGAAGCGATCGCGGTGGAAGCTGCTCAGCTTCGGTGTCGCGTGAATATTCCAGAGGTCAAGGAAACTTTGGAACGGCTGATTTTGCGATCGCTTGAGGCGTTGTTAAAAGAGGAAAATACAGCCTTAATAGAAGCTGAAATAGACCGCATGGATAGGCTGATTAATTTGGGAAATAAACTCAACTTCGGCTTAAATCTAGATCGCGTCCAAGAGTTGTATTTCCAATCGCTTTACAGTCAAATTGTACCAGTATGTTTGGGGTGGCTGCAACGCCAAGAATCCGAGCAAATTATCACATCAGATGAAGAGAACGGCTCTACTGATTCTCATGCCTTAGTTTGTATTGAGGAGGGAGTTCGCTGGGAGTTACCTCAGATTCGGAAGTTATTGGAGTTAGGTCAAAAGTTGGCTGTTGATGTTAATAGCTGGTTGAAGTTATTGCCGTAGTTTTGGTTGGCAATTAAACTGAGGTCTTTTATTCCGTAACGCCGCCATCTGGGCGGTTAATCACCGCCCAGATGGCGGCGTTACGTGAGAATTTAGGACTGCTTGGAAGCAAACTTCCCAATAATAAAGTACAACATTAATCGCCGTAAATAACTTAGGAACACCTTCTAGTAAACTCGGAATTCCATCACCAGGTAATTTGAGAGAGTCTACGATCGCAACAATAAACATTAAACCCATGCTAGTTAGTAGTAAAAAATAGGGAGTTGGTAGCATTACGCGCCAAAAAGTCAACCCATACCCAATAGCAACTATGGCAAAAAATGCTGCCGTTACTATCTTAGGAATGCCAATCTTTTCAAGATGGACGTGCAATCTAAAAAATTCTACCAACACAAAAGAGCCTGTAAGAATTGCAGAGATAAAAAAGAAATTCGTGTTTTTATTCCTAGATTTAAGTCTCAGCAGTGCCCAACTAAAAGTGCAAAGTACAAATGGAATAGTACATAAAATCTGAAATACATTAGTTAATAGGCTAACCGTAAAATATGGTGAATATTCAGGAGGATCGAATACTGAGCCAACTGAATATGTAAAAAATTTGGCATAAGCAGTTACAACAATTACTAACGCGAATGCGAAACAATTAACCCAAAAAACGTAGCGAGAAATATTCATTGTTAGGCAGAATCAAAAACGATGATATAGCTAGGGACTAGAGACTAGGGGAAAAAGAGAATTGACAAAACCAGCAAAATATGTCAAAATTTTACCTTTGAATTATAGCAAACGCCAAGGCGGTTAAGACATTCTGAGTTCCACCAAACTCGCTGATTCTATTCCTTTCTTTCCCTTCTTCCCCCTCTTTCCCTTCTTACCCTAGCCCCTAGCCCCTAGCCCCTAGCCCCTTCTTAGGCTAGTCCCTAACCGCCTTGGCGGTTGCTATAGTACCAATGTCAAATTGAATTGCTATTCACATAGGAGAAGTGCATACTGTGGTAGAAAAAACCTTAGCGGAATTAGATTTAGGAGCTTTGCGTGCTAATCGCCAATTTTTCCCCTCTCCGGTAGCATGGGAAGACCAAATACTTTACTTTTTGATGCTAGACCGCTTCTCCGATGGTCAAGAAAATGAATATAAAGATAATCAGGGGAACATCGTTAAAACAGGCAAAACTCCCATTTTCACTGATAAAGATGCCGGCAATGCTATCAAAACTCCAGAAGATGCTCAGCGTTGGCGGGAAGCGGGGGTTAAATGGGTTGGTGGAAATCTTAAGGGACTCACGAGTAAAATAGGCTATTTAAAACGCTTGGGAGTAACAGCTTTGTGGGTAAGTCCGATTTTCAAGCAGGTTTCTTTTTACGAAAGCTATCACGGTTATGGCATTCAAAACTTTCTGGATGTCGATCCCAATTTTGGCACTCGCGAAGATTTAAAAACACTGGTCGAAACCGCTCACCAGCATGGAATTTATGTTATTTTAGACATTATTTTAAACCATGCTGGCGATATTTTTAGTTACGAGACTTCTGACCCCTATTGGCCCGGCCCTTATCCCGTAAAAGGGTTTCATGATAAACAAGGGAAACCAACGATTCCTTTTGGGCCAGTTAATTTACAAAAAAATCCAGAAGCGTGGCCAGATGGAGCAATTTGGCCGGCTGAATTCCAAGATCCATCTAATTTTACGCAAAAAGGTTACATCAGGAATTGGGATAATTATCCTGAATACATAGAAGGTGATTTTTTTAGCTTAAAAGATATTCGTACTGGTCAAGGAAGTACGGATTTTTATGAGCCTTCAGTAGGCCTTATTAACCTGTGCGAAGTTTATAAATTTTGGATTGCTTATGCAGATATAGACGGCTTCCGCGTCGATACAGTCAAGCACATGGATCGAGGTGCTACTCGCTACTTTACTGAAGCTATTCACGAATTTTCTCAACTGCTTGGCAAAGAAAATTTTTACTTAATTGGTGAAATTACTGGAGGTCGTCAAAACGCATATTCGACTCTAGATGAAACTGGTCTAGACGCAGCTTTAGGTATTAGTGAAATTCCAGATAAGCTAGCATATCTAGTCAAAGGATACCGCGATCCAAGTACGTATTTCTCCTTGTTTCGCAATTCACTTTTAATTAATAAAGGTTCTCATGTTTGGTTTAGAAACAAAGTTGTTACTATGTTTGATGACCACGACCAAGTAGAGAAAGGAAATAGTAAAAGTCGTTTTTGTGGTGGAGAAAATGGCGAAAAGGTTGTACTAAATGCTCTAGCTTTCAATGCGATGACTTTAGGTATTCCTTGTATTTACTATGGGAGCGAACAGTGTTTTAATGGTGGCGGAGATAGCGATCGCTACATCCGAGAAGCTATGTTTGGCGGAGAATTTGGCTCATTTACAAGCCGAGATCGACACTTTTTCAATGAAGAGAATCAAGTCTATCAGGAATTAGCAAAAATACTGGAAATCAGGCAACAAAAAATTACTCTGCGGCGGGGTCGCCAATATTTACGTCCTATTTCGGGAAATGGTGTAGATTTTGGTTTACCTCGAATGCTAGGAAATGAGATTCGCTCCGTCGTTCCTTGGTCGCGATTGTTAGATAAAGATGAAATAGTTTTGGCAATAAATACGGACTACAATCAGCCGCTAACTGCCTGGGTAAATATCGATTATAACTTGCATAAAGTTGGCGATCGCTTTCAATGTATTTACTCAACTGATAAGGCACAGATCGGTAATACAATAACAGTAGAGGAAAAAGGTGTTAAATGCTTTTTAGTTACAGTTCCGGCTGCTGGATTTGTGATTTATGAGCGGGTAATGTAGGTAATGTAAATTGGGTAAAGCACTAGCTTTACCCAAGCCTACTAAATTAAAAGTAAAATTGTTGAGTTAACTTCAGAAAATCGACCTCCTGCCTCCTGCCTTCTGCCTTCTATTTACTGTAAGGCTGGACTCGTTTCCTGCACAGGACGAACGATCGCAGGTTTGCTGACAGGTTTACTTAGGAAAACGGCCTTCAGTGCTTCATCAAGAGTTTCTGCCATGACGATCCGGTTTTCATAAGCAACAATTACCCTGACTAAAGTTGGCAAACTGTTTTCTGTAGCTTCTAAATATATCGGTTCAACATAGAGTAAAGATTCATCAATTGGAATTACCAATAAATTACCTTGAACTGCCTTAGAACCTTGGCGATTCCAGAGAGAAATCTGCTCAGAAATAGCTGGTTCTTGATTAATCAAAGCTTCAATTTGTTCGGGGCCGTAGACCAATCTCTGCTTAGGAAATTGGTAAAGCAATAGTTTACCGTAATTGTCTCCATCAGAACGAGCAGCCAACCAAGCAATTAAGTTATTCCGACTTGCAGGTGTAAAAGGAAGCAACAGAACAAACTCTTCTGACGTTTCCGTTGGCAGTTTCATAATCAAATAGTAAGGCTGCACAGGCTGTTGTTCGCTACCATAAATTTCGTTAGGAACCCGCCATAAATCTTCGCGATTGTAAAATACTTGGGGGTCTTCCATGTGATAAGTGAGCAAACGTTCAGATTGAATGCTGAATAAATCTAGGGGGTAGCGGATGTGACTGCGGAGGGACGCAGGCATTCGATCGAGGCTTGTGAAAAGTCCCGGAAAAATGGCAATCCAGCTATTAATAATTGGGTCAGATGGGTTGGCTACATAAAATTTTACTGCGCCATTGTAAGCATCAATTACTACTTTTACAGAGTTACGGATGTAATTAAATTGATTTTTACCTGGGTCTGAATAGGGGTAGCGATCGCTGACAGTATATGCGTCTATAATCCAGTATAGATAGTTGTTTGCCTGAGAAGTTTCGGATTTTATTTCTTCCTTATTTTGAATAGGAGTAGTAGCATTTGCTACTACTAAATATGGGTCAATATCGTAGCGAAGGAAAGGTGCAATTGCACGTACTCGCTCTTTAATATTCCGACGGAACAATACCTTAGTTTTGGGAGTAAAGTTACCAGTTAGTGCCATTTGCCAATTATTCAAATATTTAGCAAATAGCAATCTCCGCCACATAGAAGCAATCGGTATGCCACCGCTACCATCATAATTATTATAAACATTTTCATCTCCGCTCGGATAGTCAAGCTCCTTAACTTTCGTTGGTGCTATCACATCTGTATTGCTAATTTCACCATAATAAATTCGGGGTTTATCAATGGGAATACTTGCTCTAATCTCTTCGCTAGTTACTCCTAAAGTGCTCTTATTACCAGTTGTATTCTCAACGCCAATGTCCTTGACAAAATAGTTGGGCAACCCGCCTGTAGCAACTGTATTTACAGGAGAAAGAGTAAACCCATAACCGTGAGTATAAACTAAATTTTCGTTCAGCCAAGTCTGAGCTTGTTGGGGCACTGTTTCGTAGTCTAACTCCCGCGCCGAGATGATTACTTGTTGCCTTTCAGCGTTTTCTTTTCCTTCTTCATCTTTCTTAACTGTGTAACGATCGATATCAGCATCAGCAAATTTATAGTAGGGGCGAATTTGTTGCAATTGCCTATTTGTTTGCAACAGCGGACGCTTATCCCAGAGGCGAATATTCTTAATAGTAAGCTGATTTTTTTCGAGATCGGCGTAGGTAAGTTTACTTTCAGGAACGAAAGTTTTTACTTCTAGTCTTTTTAAGTCGAATGCCTGTTGTGTAAAGTCTATACTTCGCTTGATATATAACTGCTCTCGTGCTAGTTCATTGGGTTGAACTCCAAGTCTTTGTACAACTTCTGGCCCCACTAAAGTTATGGTAAAGTTGACAATTAAAAAGCCTAAGAGCATAAATTTTAAATTCTTATTTGTATGTTTAAATTTTACACATTGAAAAAACAAGAAAATACTGGTAATTATTGCTAATATACTCAAAAGTGTATAGCCAGGAAGCTGCACTGTCACGTCAGTATAACTTGCGCCATAGGTAACGCTCTGTTGAGAATAAAGTAACTCGTAACGAGCTAACCAATAACGAAATGCTATCACAAGCATTACAGCTCCTCCCAGGCCGTACAGGTGGCGCTGTTGTTGTATAGAAAAGCCATGAAAAATTCCATCACTTAGACTATTTCCTGACAGCAAATAGAGGAGAGTGCAAGATAGTAATCCATACAAAAATAACGCTGTAGTCTCAAATGCAATAAGTTGTAAAATTGGTAGGGTAAAGACGTAAAAGCTAAGATCGAGGTTAAAAAGTGGTTCAGTAATTTTAAAGGTGGTAGGTTGTAAATATTGCAATACTTTGGCCCAGTGGTTAGAGGCAATTAAAGCCAAGCCTAAACTCATTAATAAAGCTAAAGCGTTCAGCCAAAATTGAGGGGAGATAGTGAAAAGAATACTCAATGCTAGCAATACTCCTAACTGCCACCAATTAAACAATAGTTGCCTTGCCATTTCTCCCAATGAATCAATTCTAAATTCAATTGGCAAGGGAAGTAAAGTATTGGCCAAGCTGATATCTATATTCCAAAATCTTACAGCAATTTTTCCGTAGTAAACTATAAGCAAACTTATTAATAAGCTCAATCCGAATGCTGACAATATTAGCCAAGTCAATTTAATTTTTTTTGGGGATTTTTTGTTATTACTTAATAAGGAGGTATTTGTTAAATTACGACGGGTTAAGCTTTTCCTGTTTATTTCTCTCTCTCTATCTTGATTTGAAGGGTATTTGAGCCGATTTGCTAAAGCTAAATTCCCTAGCCAAAAGCTAGAGGTGACAGCTAAAGTAAAAGCGAATAAGACCCATTCCGTTATTACTCTACGCCAAAATACTGGCAGATAGCCAACTTCCTCAAACCAGAGGACTTCTGCCACGATATAGGATACGAACTCAAAAACTAGCCAAAGTCCGATTGAGAATAAAATAGCTTTGAAAATTAGTTTGTTGAAAGTCATTAATTTTGACGGAATCAGTTATATGATAATTTTACTAATTTATTGCCGATTTTCTAGAGAGGAAGGTTTAACTTGAGGTTGTGGGTCAAATCAAACAATCAAATCGCGATCGCCCTGATTATACTATTACTTTTCAGCTTTTGCCTCAACACTTGCGGCATCTGGTGGGGCTTGCCAAGTTTTAGCGGCTGGGCTGCTGATGAGCTCATACCTTTGCGAGTGCTAGAAGGTATGGAGAAAGGTTTCTCCAATGGTTGGCATTATAAATATCCTCCTGTTCACTTTTATATTTTAGCTGTACTTTACTCCCCAGTTTGGTTATTACACAAGTTAAATATTATTGATATTTACAGTTTGCCAGCTTACACCTTTCTTTTCTACATAGGTCGATTTCTGACTGTGTTCATGGGTTCTGCTCTTCTACTGATTATCTATTTGTGTGGTCTAGAAATTTACGATCGAAAGTCTTCTTTTTTTGCTGTCCTGATTACCGCCTTAAGCGTTCCCTTAATCTATTATTCTAAAACAATCAACTTAGAAGTCCCCTATCTTTTGTGGGTAATGCTATCTTTACTATTTTATCTAAAATTATTAAAACATCACCGCCTTAAAGATTATCTTTTATTTGCTCTAACTGCTACTATCGCTGTTTGTACTAAAGACCAAGCTTATGCCTTTTATCTGCTCACTCCTATATTTATTATTGTCGAACATCATCGCTATCAGAAGCAGGATAATCCAGAGCTTACCCTTAAGGATTCTTTGAAGGACAAAAGAATTATTTTGTCTCTTGCTGTAGGTATTGGAGCCTTTTTATTATTACATAATATCATCTTCAACCTGCCAGGTTTTTTAAAGCACGTCAAGTTAATCACCGCAGGTGGAGGGAGTATTCGTCCTAGATACGAGCAAAGTATTATCGGTCAATTACAAATGTTTCGCCAGACTCTAACTCATCTCAGGTTTTCTCTGGGGTGGCCAACTTATATTATGTGCTTGTTAGGGTTTACGAGTATATTATATCGCCTCAAAAATAATTATTTATTAGCCTCTCTATTAGTGCCTACAATATCATACTACCTATTTTATGTCTGTGTGGTATGGTATAATAATGTTCGCTACTTAATGCCCTTAGCAATAATTTTAGCTTTGTACGGTGGTAAATTTTTAGGAGAATTTTTAAATCCTGAAAAAACCTTATTTAAGGCTAAAGCTATATTAGTTACTACTCTATTTGTTTATACATTTGCCTATGGATTTTCGGTTAATATTTTGATGATGCAAGACTCAAGATACTACGTCGAACAATGGATGCAGCAAAACATAGATAAAAATGCTTTAATTGTAAATACTGGTGGTAACAAATATTCACCCAGATTAGATAATTTTCGCTCTGAAGATGTAGATGCTCCTTCACTAGAGCTTTTATCGACCAAAAAACCAGAATATGTTATTGTCAGCAGTGGCTATGATATTCGTAGGTTTGAAAAAAACGCCCCAGAATACGCATTTTTTGATAATTTAAACAAAGAGATCGACTACAAGTTAGTATTGAAATATCAATCTCAGCCTAAGTGGAATCTTTTCGATCGGCAAGAGTTAAGCTATCGGGATTTGGATAAAATGTATATCTATTCAAATATTGATAAAATCAACCCAGAAATAAAAATTTTTAAGAGAAAGTAAATAAAGAACATGACAAAAAAAAATGCCTTTAAATCCCATATAAATAAAAGCTTGTTGCTAATTATTATAATACTAGCAGCTTTACTGAGAATAGCCTTTCTAGGAACAGCACCCATATCCTTTTCTGTAGATGAAGCTTCTAATGGCTATGATACTTATTCTATCATGGAAACAATGCGCGATCGCTACGGTGTCTTCCTGCCTTTTTTCACCAAAGCTTTAAGCGATTATCGCGAAACTTTATATATATTTCTCACTATTCCTATAGTCAAACTTTTCGGTCTCAATGAGTTTGCAATTAGATTACCTTCAGCACTCGTTGGCACTCTCACAGTCCCCCTGGTTTACTACTTAACTCAAGAATGTTTTAACAATAAAAAAATAGCTCTTTTATCTGCTTTATTATTTGCTATTAGTCCCTGGCATATCTTTTTCAGTAGATTGGCTTTCAGAGCTATATTACTTCCTTTTCTCTTTAGCTTAGCAGTCCTACTATTCATCAAAAGTTTTAAGAAACCTAACTATTTACCTCTAAGCGCTTTAATTTTCGGCTTAAGTCTTTACACTTACTCTTCCGCTAGAGGTTTTGTGCCACCTTTCATGTTGATGTTAACAATTATCTTCTGGCGACATTTCTGGAATCATCGGCGACAAACTTTGATAGCCTTTTCAATCTTTATGGTGATTTTTATTCCCATGTTTATGTTTTGGATAACTCCAGAAGGCATGGCAAGAGCAACAACGACAGGGATGCAAACAAATCTTTTCAGTATTATTAAAAACTACCTCTCTTATTTCGATCCCGGATTTCTTTTTATTAATGGAGATCCCAACCCTCGCCGCAGCGTTTCGGGAGTAGGAGTGGGAGAACTTTATCTTTTTGAATTGGCAACTGTTTTAGCCGGAATTTACTTTTTATCTAAAACTAAAACTAAAGAGCGGAGTATCCTTTTACTATGGCTATTTCTCTATCCCATGCCAGCAGCGGTAATAGATTCCGCTCATGCTATTCGTGCAATTGTAGGTGTACCCCTATTTTCGATTCTCTCAGGTTACGGTCTTTTTCAGATTAGCAGTTTAGTGAGTTCTGAGAGAAAAAACTATTTTAAGTGGATAGCAATTGCCATCGTAACTGCCAGTTTCACAGCATTTTTAAATTTTTACTTTAATTATTCTCAGTACATTATTGCTAACACTTCTAAAAATTGGCAATATGGCATGAAGGAAGCTATTAATTTCGCGGAAACAAGCTCCTACAATTGCACTATAGTCAGCGACAAGTTTTGGCGACCAAATATTTATATTTTATTTTATACCAAATATCCTCCCACAGAACACCAAAAAGCGCCCATTGAACCCGATGTAACCACAGGCTATTCCATTGGTAAATATCAAATAAGTTCGATTTCACAAACCCAAATTTTGAGCGGTCAATGCTTATTTATAATTCAACCAAATGAGCTTAAAGAAATCCTGGGTAAAGGAGCAACGGTACGCGAGCTAAAATCGATCGAAACTCTGGATGGGGTTGAAAAAATTAAATTAGTAGAAGTAAATGTATCTTAGTAAAGATGGTGGAATTAATTATTAAGTATTATGTCTCTATTCTTTGCACCTAATGGCTTTAAACGTGCTACTATAACTGATAGTCTACACCGCGCAATTCCGATGAGAGCACTCACCCTTGACCGCAATCCCTGTGTCCTATTGGTTGAAACGGACGAAGCTCTAGCTCAGCAGGTCAGTCTAGACTTGAAATCATCTGGCTATGAGCCTGTGGTGGCGACGGATATCGCTGGTGGTCAACATCTGGCCGCTGAGCTCCAACCTGCTTTGATTGTAATCGATCGGATGCTGCCGGGAGAAGCTGGACTGACTCTGTGTAACCATCTTAGAAATACTGGTAATAGAGTCCCCGTACTTTTGTTAATGGCTCGTGATACGGTTGAAGATCGGGTGGCGTGTTTAGAATGTGGAGCTGATGACTATTTTCTTAAGCCTTATCGAACGGAAGAATTTTTGCAGTTAGTACGTCTTTATTTGCAGCCTGATACAACTGAAGTTGAAGAATTAAGGTTTGGTGAGTTGGTGTTAGATTTGTCTACAAGGCGAGCTTTTCGTAATGGTCGGGGCATCGACTTGACAATGAAGGAATATGAGTTACTTAAATATTTAATGGAACATTCTCGCGAAGTGCTGACTCGCGAACAAATTCTGGAAAACGTTTGGGGTTACGATTTTTTGGGCGAGTCAAATGTAATTGAAGTTTATATTCGCTATTTACGTCTGAAAATTGAAGATGAAGGAGAAAAACGTTTGATTCAAACTGTACGTGGTGTGGGCTACGTTCTTCGAGAATCTTAATTTCTTAGTGGTTTTAGCCACCACTAAGAAAGTATCCGTAACGCCGCCATCTTGGGGTAAGAATATAGCCAATATGGGGCATTACGTAAGTAAAGCGTAGGTCTTGAATTAACAACTAACAACTAACTAATTTATATGAAATATCCGATCGAATTGCTTGCTCTGGGTTTCAGCTTATTATTAATCTCTTGTTCGTCCGTAGATGCTTCGAGTACCCTGGCGAAAAGTTCCACGTCTCCAACTCCACAGGAGACAAATTTGGGTCAAATGCTCCCAATTACTGCCAAGGCTAATATAGCTGGTTCTATGATTAACCTGGAAGTAACTAACACTCCTGAAGAGCAGGCTATGGGTCTAATGTACAGGACTTCTTTAGCCGACGATCGCGGGATGCTGTTCTCATTTAATCCGCCGCGACGAGTTGCTTTTTGGATGAAAAATTGCAAGATATCGCTGGATATGATTTTCCTACGAGATGGGGTGGTAAGAGCGATCGCCCGTAATTCGCCTCCCTGTACTGCTGAACCCTGTCCCACCTATGATTCCACAACCTCTGTCGATCGCGTGATTGAACTTCGGGGGGGTCGCGCTGCTGAACTCGGCGTTAAAGTCGGCGATCGCATTGCTATCCAGTTTTTGGGCTCTAATTCCCCCACCAAGCCCACCCCTTAAAATTTCTTTACAAAAAGTTATCAAAATTGTTGGAATTTTAATCTTCAAGTCTAGGCAAAAGCCAAAAAATTTGCTAATCTATCAATCCTAGCCTTGATAACGGTAAGCTTGTTTTCCTCAAAAGTTGGTTTTTTCATAGGTGTGAGAGACGAGTCAACAGTCCAGTGCTAACTTCAGGTGCATTTTGCAACCGACGGTTAGCGGAGCGAGCAACAACAATTCTAAGCAAAAGCCCCGAATTTTCTTCTGCTACGGCTAAATTTGTCTGAAGTAGGAGCGATGGAGCAAAGTTTGGTTAAGTTAGCAGGTTGGGGTTTGAGTGGAACAGTCGTTCTACTAAATAGGTCAGGATTTACGCAGAGATACCTCAAAATACCTCTTAAAAATGGAAAATTTCAAATTTTCCCATTTTTTAACAGGAGAATCTGAAAAGCCTCCTTTTTAAGGAGATTCTGGTATCTATAAATACTTAAGTCCTAATACGTAAAATTTTACGGATTCTGTAGCTTAGCAGATGAAGTTAATCGCTGAACCTATTTTAGTGGGTTTAGAAAGCAAAAATTATCTTCGTTCTTGCTGCAATCGCGATCGCAAAACGGCTTCAACCTTAGCCAAAAGCTTAGCAAATGTTTCAGCAGTTGATAGACAAAATAAAAACTGTCCAATCCACACTCAAACATATTAGGTCGATTTCACACAATGGTGTCTAACACAGGGAGATGTAAGTCACGATGGCACCCGCTACATATACTCGATTAATTCGTTTTTTACAAGAAGATTTAGCTATTTCTCCTGCTTCTATTGCTGTCGCCGAACGCGCTGGTAGCCCTCAGTGTAGGAATAACGAGCAAGATCCTCACTCTCTGCCAATGGTTCTCTGGCAGTACGGTTTGGTGACACTAGAACAGTTAGATAAAATCTTTGATTGGCTAGCAAGAGCTTAATATTTTGGTCTGTACTTTATCAACCTGCTATCTACTGTAATGGCTAATAGCTAATGGCTAATGGCTAATGGCTAATGGCTAATAGCTAATGGCTAACTATATCAGGACTTACGCTCATGGCTCCAGAAACCCGGTTATTGAGAGCATCTGTGGGTGCAGGCGAAGTATTTTCGTAAAAAACCCCGGTTTCTTTGGTTGGCTGCGTAAGTCCTGTATATTTTAGTTCTATAAGTAGTCCAAATAAATAAACGTAAAATACTCGTACCCTTACCTAAAAATAATTTGAGAACTTGACTGTAAGCAGGCTACAGTTTACGAGTACATCCTTAATTGCTAAATGCTAATTCATAATCCAGTGTGATACCAATATAGTTTGTAAGTGAGAAAGATTAGGGTTACTGTAGTCTCCTTCAGGTCTTTTGGAATCCATGAGTCGATCTCCAAAACCTAAACAATCGTACTAGAGCAAGTCAAGCTAACTAGCTTGACTTGCTATGCCCAACAGGTGCGTAATACTTTGTAAACTTGATTAAGGAGGAAATCAAATGGCTACTGTTATTTTCTACGAAAAACCAGGATGCAAAAATAACACAAAGCAAAAAGCTTTGTTGCAAGCAGCAGGACATACCATTGAAGCTCATAATTTGCTGACTACCGCCTGGACAATAGAAACTCTACGCCCATTTTTTGGGGATTTACCAGTTGTAGAATGGTTTAATTATACCGCACCTCGAATTAAATCAGGGGAGATACTTCCCGACGAATTGAATACAGAAAAGGCTTTGAATCTGATGATTAATGACCCTCTGTTGATTCGTCGTCCGCTTATGCAAGTTGGCGATCGCCGGGAAGTAGGTTTTGAGCAAGATAAAATTGCTAGCTGGATTAGTTTAGAAGCCGCAGATGCCTCTGGGCAAATTGTTCGAGATCGATTGATTCAGGAAGATTTACAAACTTGTCCTAATAGCCATCAGCCCCATTCTATTGCTTGTAAGGTTGCCGAATGCTAATTATGCACTCTCTACCTCAATCATTAGTCCTCCCTGAGCATCCTAGCCTAAGCGCCCCTTATTATTCTCTTCCCTAGCCCTGAGCATCGTAGCCCCTAGCCCCTATTATTCTCTTTCCCATTTATTGAGGATTTTTTTATGAAAACGTCCATATTTCCCCCTGACGATCTTGCTCCTATTCCAACATCTCTAGATCGAATCTTGCAGTCACAGCTTGAGGAAGCCGTGAGTTACTATTTCTATGCAGGTTGCGATCGCATCACCCAGACCCTCTTAAGTCAGTGTGAGTGGTCAATAGAAACTCTGGATGTACCAACATTGACAATTACCTGTCCTAATGCTGAAACATACTGGCATCTTGTTAGCAACATTAAAGGTATCAGCGATTATTTATCGCGCGTGACTCGTCCCAGCAGAATTGAGGTGCTTCCTAAAGACAAGAAAAATTTTTACTTTGAAGTTGAAATTGGTGCATGAGTCGGGAACAACTAAAACCTTATAACTTCTTCTTCCAGCCTGTTGAACTCGCCAACTAAAAATAAAGCGATCGCTCTTTTTTTCAAAAAGCGATCGCCAATATCAGTTACTAGAAATCAGTTGCAAAAAGCTAGCATAATCTAACCAATAACAACCCAAAAAACAAATGCACCCAACACCATTTCCCTACTAGAAATCTTGGGGTAACAAAGAACTCAAGCGATCTAATAAAGGGTCAGGCTCCCGACGTAGAGCCTCAACCTCAGCATCCGGCTCTACAGCAAAATGCTCCTCCGGTTCAGGCTCTACCCGTCTAGGCTCTACCGCCATAGCAACTTGGGCAAACTTAGTATTGACACTTGCCTGCAACTGTTCTAGCTGTTCGCTAAGTTTAGTCAGGTGGCGTTCCAACCCCTCCACACGGCTAATTTCCTCAGCAGAAACATTGAGCTCAAACTCAGCAAACTTGAGCTGAAGTTCAGCAATCCGCTGTTCCAACCGCTGAAAACTAGGAGTAGGCCCAGCAGACTCAGAAACAGATAAAAACTGCCACAAAGCCTGCTTGCAGAGATTGCTGAAAGTTTGGTACTGAGTCAGGACTAACTCTTTTTCGATAGCCGCCAACAAAGTTTGATCCGCAGCATCCTCCGTAAATGCGACCGAGAAATTCCCCTTATTTTTTGCCCAGAGTGCCATAGGGTTCAAGCCTTATTCTGTTACTTATTTCAATGTAGCTAGCTGGGCCTCTGCATAGATATACTGTCCCAAAGCATTAGCTTCGCGCGTCGGCTTAGCCAAGTGAGCCTTAAGATTAGCCTCTTCAACCAGTGGTTTGAGAACTTCCCAGAAAAATTCACCACCGCCACCAGTGAAAACAACATCAGTTACCCGCTCTGGCAGCCATTCCATCAACCGCTCAGAGAGCTCAGTAGCAAAACTTTTACGCAGCGTAGGCAGAATTTCATCTAAATTAATCTGCTTATTCGAGCCTCTTGGCCTGTAGAAGCGCTTACCCTCTTCTTTGTGAACAGATTCCAACAGCGACAGAGATTGAGGGTCTGCCTTACCTCCAGTCTTGGCAATCACTTGTTCAGTAACTTGTTCGTAGAACTTGTTCATTGCCAAAGAATCGCTCTTGGAAACGGCCCGCGCAAAACGGAAACGGTCTACCATCAGAAAATCAGTAGTTTGGTGTCCAATATCCACAACAGCTACCGACAACTCCGGCAACTCCGGCGAAAATTCCTTATTGTCTTGAGCTTCGCACCAGATCAAACTGCCAAACCCTTCGGGCATTACCCAAACTTGGCGAATGTCAATCTCAACGCGATTTCCTCGATAAACCAGAACATGGGGAGCCTTTAGTTGGCTGATAATCTGTTCCTTTTCCTTCTCAAACTGCTCCTGGGAATAGAAAGGCAGACCCAGCACAACAGCCAACTCGCCCTTCATCTGAAAGTATCCAACACAGGAAAAAACCTTGACCAGTGCATCTACTACCTTCGATTGGTCAGCGGTGCCAAGATGAGCGCCAAAGTCGGCAGCTAGTTGACCGATCGCGTACCCGTTGCCCTGGTACTCTAGCCACATATCCAATAGGGGGTCTGTAGCCTTAGATTCAAAACTACCGCCCCGTACCTTCTCAACTGACTCCTTGGCAACATTAGACGGGATGAAAACCACGCCATTCGGATTGCGGCTCACACAAGCTTTAGTGGCTGTCCGGCCCAAGTCAGCGCTGAGAATGTTTTTAGTCGAATCAGCTACCTGTCTGGCGAGCATAGCTGGATTGGGAACAAGCTGTCTAGTTGTTGTCATTATAAATGTGTTACCTCACTGAGCCTCACCATTATCATGCCTTATCCCTTGACACTGCCAGAGTTAAAAGCAGCAAGTTTTGTGGCGATTCTTATAACTTTACCCAGATCGGCTTTCAATTGAGCATCGGATCTCCAATTCTCCTGCGATCCCTCACTCAAGAGCTCCCCCGCCCCCCGCTCCTCTATTCCCCCGCTTGCTCTAAAACCTATTGTTAAGTTAAATTTAGTTAAGATTCTGAGTGTTAAGCTCCGCTGCACTTCCCCAGCGCTGCGCTTTTATCTGATTTATCCACTCTTAGAGCTAATTGCATTTGTCAGTAACTCAGGGCTAAAGCCACTGAGCTTGTAAGAGCAAGTCTCAAAGCAAGCTATTCTGACCAGCCTAAGTCTTAACGACTACGTTATTTGGGTCACGACACCCCGGAATCCGAAGCTAGTTCCCTGCTCTGTCGTTTGCAATTAAACAGTTCTAAAGTCACTGGAACAGTGTTGCAAGCCTAACAAGCCCTTATAACATTGGCGAAGCTAACATTACCCCGCAAGGGAGGCCTAACAAAGGCAACCATTATGCGTACAGGATTGCGAGGTTTGAGATGGTAATTGTCCCATCGAAAGTACATTACAAAAGTACACCAAGCTAAGCAATTCCAAGGCGGTAATGGATACGAAGATTCACGGTGGTTAAAACCACCCGCGTCGTTTCCTTCTCAGGTCTAAAGACTCTGAGTTTCGCACTTACCGAGCTTTTTTATGAAAATAACGTGGAAAACTGCACTACTTTGGACTTTACCAGCTTTAGTCATCGGATTTTTCCTGTGGCAAGGGGCCTTTGCTGCTTCCCCCACAGATATGAGCAAGAATACTGCTAGTACCCGGATGAGCTATGGCAGATTCTTGGAGTACCTTAACGCCAGTAGAGTAACTAGCGTTGACCTCTATGAAGGGGGTCGCACGGCTATTGTGGAGGCGATCGATCCAGAATTGGATAATCACGCGCAGCGGTGGCGGGTAGATTTGCCAGCAAATGCTCCTGAATTGATTTCTCAACTCAGGGATGCCAATATTGCTTTTGATACTCACCCTACACGCAATGACGGCGCACTCTGGAGCTTAGTAGGAAACTTAGTTTTCCCGATTCTGTTGATCGCAGGTTTGTTTTTTCTCTTCCGCCGCAGCAATAATGTCCCCGGTGGGCCTGGTCAAGCGATGAATTTCGGGAAATCGAAGGCTCGTTTCCAAATGGAGGCTAAAACGGGTGTTGTCTTCGGTGATGTGGCTGGAGTTGAAGAAGCGAAAGAAGAACTTGAAGAAGTGGTGACATTTCTGAAAAAGCCGGAACGATTTACTGCTATTGGCGCGAAGATTCCTAAAGGTGTGTTGCTTGTCGGCCCTCCCGGAACTGGTAAAACTTTGCTGGCAAAGGCGATCGCAGGTGAAGCGGGTGTTCCTTTCTTCAGCATCTCTGGTTCGGAATTTGTGGAGATGTTTGTCGGTGTTGGTGCTTCCCGCGTTCGGGACTTGTTTAAGAAGGCTAAGGAAAATGCTCCTTGTATTATCTTTATTGATGAAATCGATGCTGTAGGCCGTCAGCGGGGTGCAGGTATTGGTGGCGGTAACGATGAACGGGAACAGACTCTCAACCAATTGCTGACGGAAATGGACGGTTTTGAGGGCAATACTGGGATTATTATCATTGCGGCTACTAACCGCCCTGATGTACTTGACTCTGCTTTGCTGCGTCCGGGTCGGTTCGATCGCCAGGTGTCGGTGGATACGCCGGATATTAAGGGTCGCTTAGAAATCTTAGAGGTTCACGCTCGAAATAAGAAACTGGGTGCGGATATTTCTTTGGATGCGATCGCCCGCCGTACTCCTGGCTTTACTGGTGCTGATTTGGCGAATTTGCTCAATGAAGCAGCGATTTTAACCGCTCGTCGTCGTAAGGATGCGATTACGATGTTGGAGGTTGATGACGCTGTAGACCGCGTTGTGGCGGGTATGGAAGGTACTCCTTTGGTTGATAGCAAGAGCAAGCGTTTAATCGCTTATCACGAAATTGGCCACGCGATCGTGGGTACGATTATTAAAGCTCACGATCCCGTACAGAAGGTGACTTTAGTTCCTCGCGGACAAGCACGGGGTTTGACTTGGTTTATGCCAAGTGAAGACCAAGGATTGATTTCGCGATCGCAAATTCTCGCCCGGATTATGGGCGCTTTAGGTGGTCGCGCCGCCGAAGAAGTAGTTTTCGGCGATGCTGAAGTTACTACTGGTGCAGGTAACGATTTGCAGCAGGTAACGGGAATGGCCCGGCAAATGGTAACTCGCTTTGGGATGTCCGATTTAGGGCCGATGTCTCTGGAAGCACAACAGAGTGAAATCTTTTTGGGTCGGGACTACACAGCGCGATCGGAGTATTCTGAAGAAATCGCCTCTCGCATTGATGGTCAAGTCCGGTCAATAGTCGATCATTGCTATAACGAAGCTCGCCGAATTATCCGCGAAAATCGCACAGTCATTGACCGTTTAGTTGACCTGTTGATCGAGAAAGAAACAATCGACGGTGAAGAGTTCCGCCAAATTGTTGCTGAGTACACTTTTGTGCCTGAAAAAGAGGAGTATGTGCCTCAGTTATAGGGGCGGATAAAGAAACCGGGTTTCTTAGAAAAATCTCAGATTCTCTGCGAGATATCTAGCCAGAAACCCGGTTTCTAGTTTCTAGTCTTTTTGGGCGTAAATCCTGTATAGGATTTCTAGTAAAAAACAGCTAATTCTATGAACATTAGTCTTACACCTGAACAGGAAAAGTTTATTGATTTACAAATAAAAAGCGGTGGCTATTCTTCTGCTGATGAAGTAATTGCACAGGCATTGCAACTGCTTCAAGAAAGCTACCGTAATTCGGTTGAACAGCGACTGGAAGAATTACAACAGAAAATAGCAAGTGCAACTGAACAAATAACCAAAGGACAACTAACGGACGGCGAAATAGTTTTTGCCAGAATCCAGGAAAAAATTCGCCTGCTTTCTGAGGCTCAGCCAGAAACATGAGTAGCTACAATTTTACAGATGATGCAATCCAAGATATAAATGAAATTTGCGATTACCTATTCACTAAAAAAAAATTATAATGCCGCTAGCCGCTTTTTTGATACACTAAGGCAGAAATGTAAACTTGTGGCAAATTTTCCCAATATGGGAAAAAGTTACGAGTATATATCACCCAACTTGCGTGGTTTTATAGTTGATGATTATAGCAACCGCCCAGTCGCTTAGGACGTTCTGATTTCCTGCCACTATAGATTCTATTCCCTTCTTCCCCTAGCCCCTAGTCCCTAGCCCCTAGCCCCTAGCTATATATCATTTTCTACTATCCCACAGAAGCGGGAATTAATGTTGCTCGTATCTTGAGTGGTTATCGCGACTTTGAGCCTATTTTTTCGCCAAACAGCGACAACTAAATCTACAAATTTCGCAAAGTATCGACCATCAAATTAGATTACACACGACAAATGATAAATCCAGCAGAGTATCGGCAACGGCGCGAACAGTTCATGGCTAAAATTGGCAGCGGAACCGCAGTATTTCGCAGTGCCCCAATGGCAGTAATGCACAATGATGTCGAATATGCCTATCGCCAAGATAGCGATTTTTTATACTTAACTGGTTTCAATGAGGCCTCCGCTGTAGCAGTATTTGCACCCCACCACGAAGAACACAAATTTGTACTATTTGTCCAGCCAAAAGACCCCGAAAAAGAAACTTGGCATGGCTATCGCGCTGGCGTAGAAGGCGCAAAAGAAATCTACGGTGCAGATGAAGCTTATCCGATTAATGAGTTGGATGAAAAACTACCTCAATATTTAGAAAAAGCAGAGCGAATTTACTATCATTTAGGACGCGATCGAGTTTTCAACGAAACTCTCCTCAAACACTGGCAGCGCTTAATGGCAACCTATCCAAAACGTGGTACAGGCCCAACAGCCATTGAAGATTCTAACATAATTTTACACCCAATGCGCCTCGTTAAAAGCGAAACTGAATTAGCATTAATGCGGAAAGCCGCTGATATTTCAGTTGAAGCTCACAATCACGCAATGCAATTCGCAAAACCGGGGCGTTACGAGTATGAAATCCAAGCAGAAATCGAGCATATCTTTCGCCTGCGGGGTGGAAATGGCCCTGCTTACCCTTCAATTGTTGCATCAGGTCGTAACTCTTGTATTCTCCACTATATTGAAAATAATCGTCAACTTCAAGAGGGAGACTTATTACTAATTGATGCAGGTTGCGCTTACGACTACTATAACGCCGACATTACCCGCACATTTCCCATAGGTGGCAAATTTACTCCCGAACAAAAGACAATTTACGAATTAGTTTTAGAGGCACAATTACAAGCAATTGCCGAAGTTAAACCCGGAAATCCTTACAGCAAAGTTCACGAAAATGCTGTGCGAGTTCTAGTACAAGGTTTAATGGATTTAGGCCTCCTGTGTGGTGACATTGAAGAGATAATTAAAGAAGAGAAATACAAGCCATTTTATATGCACCGGACTGGACATTGGTTAGGGTTAGATGTTCACGATGTCGGCGTTTATCAGTACGGCGAAAATCCCCAACTTTTGCAACCAGGACAAGTTTTGACAGTCGAACCGGGAATTTATATCTCTCCAGAAATAAAACCAGTAGAAGGACAACCAGAAGTCGATCGAAAATGGCGCGGAATTGGCATCCGTATAGAAGACGATGTGTTAGTAACAGTAGATGGTCATCAAGTTTTGACAGCCGCAGTACCTAAATCTGTAGAATCATTAGAATGGTAATGATTATCTAAATAGTCACTTTTACTGATTTGGAATTAACCCATCAGATTTAAAATCCGATTTCTACCCCCTTTAAAAATGTTCCGATGAGAGGGGAATACAGAAATTGGCTTTTTTATGTAGTTGCATTTATTTAATCCTAAAGTTAGATGCAAAATTTGCAATTTTATGTGTTCCCACATTTATAAAAAATTTTCCAATCAGCTTTAAAAGCGAGTAAATTCAGAACTTTACATATACTTGCGGTTTTTACTTAGGCTAGCAATCATTGTGATACCAAAACTCGTAGTAATACGCAAAGGTAACAAGCCAAATTTCCTCTTTTCCTGCCAGAATTCGCAATATCAATGCTGATAAACTAGGGATATAACCATTGCTACTGCAAAAATACTTTTGAAAACTTTTTCTTTTCTACCTCCCCATTTAACCAAATCTAGCGCGAAAGAGTTGCATTAACTTTGAGCTATAGTTTTTACGTGAATTTACGCAAATACTAAATCAGGAAACTTTATAAAAAAATTTACTTTATTTGGGAACTAACTTTTTTTACCTCTAGTCATAGTCAATATATTAGGTGCATCTCAAAAGCAGCAAATATATCTGTTGCATAACTCCATATACCCACAAAAATTGTGGGTAAAAGTTGTTTTAACTTCTGGGGTATTGAGATGCACTTGTTTTTTTGACTAGCTTTCTTCTACTTAATTTGTGAGGTATTCTATGGACTTAGAAAATCAACAATTAGGAACTACACCTAGTCCTATATCAAGCGATCCTGTAGGAACTACACCTAGTCCTATATCAAGCGATCCTGTAGGAACTACACCTAGTCCTATATCAAGCGATCCTGTAGGAACTACACCTAGTCCTATATCAAGCGATCCTGTAGGAACTACACCTAGTCCTATATCAAGCGATCCTTTAGGAACTACAACTAGCCCCATATTAAGCGATCCTTTAGGAACTACAACTAGCCCCATATTAAGCGATCCTTTAGGGACTACAACTAGCCCCATATCAGATAACAATTCGACTGGGACTTCCACAAGTTTCACCCCAATTTTCACCACAACCGCTATCGATGATAGTTCTACTGGAGTTACCCTTGACTCCCTGTATGATGAAACAACTTATCTGGAACAAAATCCAGACATCAAAGAGGCCATTAAAGAAGGTAAATTCAAAAATGGTAAGGATCACTTCGACAAATTTGGTAAAAAAGAGCAGCGCGAATTTAGCTTCATTTTTAGCGCCAAATACTATCTTGCTGCTAACAAAGATGTAGATGAAGCTTACCAAAAAGGAGATGTCAAAGATCCTGTAGAACACTTCCTTAAGTTTGGTCAATACGAAGTCCAACGCGAGACTAGCATCTTCTTCAGCAGTAGCTATTATCAAGAGAAGAACATCAGCGTCCAAGACGCTATAGGAAAAGGGGAAGTGAAAAGTGTTGGCGAACACTTTATCAAGTTTGGGATCAAACAAGAACTTAGCTTCTCTGCAATATTCGAGAGCGAATTTTACCTCAAGAAATATCCCGGAGTCAAAGAAGCGATTGACAAAGGCGAAATTAAGAGCGCCGCAGAGCACTTCTTAAAATACGGGATGGAAGAAGGAAGAATTTGCACTTCCTTATTCGACAAAAACTATTACAAAGCTAAATATCCCGACGTTGACGACAAGATCAAAAAAGGTAAATTCAAAAGTGCCTTTCAACAATGGCTTAAAGAAGGATATTTTGAGGGTTTTAGCCCCAACGCCCTGATCGATCTTAGCTATTACGAACAAGAAAATCCCGGTGCAGACAAAGACATCAAAAGCGGCAAATTTATCAATCTCCTCGACCAATTCCTCAAAAAAGGATTAAAGGAAGGATTTAGCGCCAATGCCATCTTTGATATCGAATTCTACGGAGAAAAGCATTCAGAAGCAAAGGATGCTGTCAAGTCAGGGAAATATAGCAGTCTGTTTGAATATTTCCTCAAAGAAGGTCTCCAAAAAGGTGATATCAGCACTTCCTTATTCGATGAAGAATTTTACAAGGAACAACATCCAGAAGCACTGGAAGCTGTTAAATCCGGTAAATACAAAACCATCTTTGAATACTTCCTCCAAGAAGGAATGGTCAAAGGTGATAACCCCAATGCTCTCTTTGATACCGAATTTTATTTAGACAGCGATTCCGAAGCAGCTACCGCTATCCGTTCGGGCAAATACAAAAATGCCCTTGAATACTTCCTCAAAGTGGGGATGGCAAAAGGCGACACAACTAGCCCCCTATTTGACGCTGATTTTTATCTAGAAACTAACGCAGAAGCATCCGCCGCCGTCAAGTCAGGGAAATATAAGAGTGCCTTTGAATACTTCTTGAAAGTAGGATTTGGCAAAGGAGACATCCCCACAGCCCTTTTCGATGGCGACTTTTACAGTCAGCAAAATATTGATGTAGACATCGATATCAAAGGCGGGAAGTTCAAGAATAAATTTGAACACTTCCTCAAAAAAGGGATTAAAGAAGGATTAAACTTCAATCCTCTGATCGATGTCAATTTTTATATCCAGCAAAATGCCGAAGTAGACATCGACATTAAAGCCGGTAAATTCAAGAACAAAATTGAACACCTGCTCAAAAAAGGTCTGAAAGAAGACTTGAAGATCAGCGTTTGGTTTGATAAAGACTTCTACATTAAGCAAGGTAGCGAACTAGGCGATCGCATCGGCAAAGGTAAATTCAAGAGCGCCTTCTACGACTTTATCAGCAAAGGCATCTTTGAAGACAAAAGCCCCATTTCCTTTTTTGATGTCGCCTACTATCGGCAGAACTTCAAAGTTGAAGGCAAGAGTAGCTTCCTCTTCTTCCTCAAAACTGGGGCGGCACGCGGCGACATCCCCACCACCAACATCAATAGCTTTATCCAGTTTATCCAGCAAAATCAGTTAACTGTCATCATCAACCTCCCCGGAAATATCCCAGGAAATGACAACCCTGAAACACCACAACAAGGTGATATTACTTGGACGGGTACAAACGGGCCTGACAGAAAACAAGGATTTGCTGGCAATGATAACTTCGACGGCCGAGGTGGCAACGACTTCCTATTCAGCGGGCCAGGCAATGATTTCCTCCAAGGCGGCGAAGGTAACGACTTCCTTGACGGCGAACAGGGTAACGACACTCTCGTTGGCGGCCCCGACAACGATACACTATGGGGCGGTCAAGGAAATGATTCCCTCTTAGGTGGTGCTGGCAACGACTTCCTGTTAGGCGAACAGGGCGAAGATACCCTCAAAGGCGAAGCTGGCAACGACACGCTCCTGGGCGCTCAAGGAACTGATTTGCTCGAAGGTGGAGAAGGTAACGACTCCCTCAGTGGCGGAGAAGGTGCCGATGTCTTTGTCTTCGGCACAAATGTTGGCAGCGATATCATCTCAGATTTCGTCAGCTCTAGCGATAAGCTGCAAATCACTTCCTCTGGAACTGTGAGCGTATCGTTCACCGGTTCTTCTGCTGTGCTGAACTTAAACAATAACGGCACTATCACGCTTTTGGGTGTCACATCTCTGGGAGCAAACGATATCCAAATCCTGGGCGGTGGTTCTGTGATTGGTCTGACAAGCAGCACACCAAATCTGACCACTGTGACTGGTTACGGAGATTACAGCACCTTCACAGGCCCAATATTCTTCGATGGCTCCACCGGCACAGGCGGTTCAGTGACAGGTACAGCTTTTGCTGACATCTTCTCTGGTGGTTCCGGTGCAGATATCTTTAATGGCGGTTCCGGTGCAGACTTGTTCTACGGCGGTTCTGGCGCTGATATCTTCAGCGGCGGTGCTGGCAATGACACCTTCAATGGTGGTGCTGGCGATGACACCTTCACAGGTGGCGATGGTGCTGATGTCTTTGTCTTCGGCACAACTGTGGGCTTAAACGAAGGCAACGATATCATCTCAGATTTCGTTAGCTCTACTGATAAGCTGCAAATCACTTCCTCTGGAACTGTGAGCGTATCGTTCACTGGTTCTTCTGCTGTGCTGAACTTGAACAATAACGGCACTCTCACGCTGTTAGGTGTCACCTCTCTGGGAGCAAGCGATATCGAAATCCTTGGTGGTGGTTCTGTAATTGGTCTAACGAGTGCAACTCAGACAACATTGGCAGCTTATGGAGATTACAGCACCTTCACAGGGCCGATATTCTTCGATGGTTCTACTGGTACTGGCGGTTCAGTTACAGGTACAGCTTTTGCTGACATCTTCTCTGGCGGTTCCGGCGCAGACAATTTCTCTGGCGGTTCCGGCGCAGACTTGTTCTACGGTGGTGCTGGCGCTGATACCTTCAGCGGCGGTGCTGGCGATGACACCTTCAGTGGTGGTGCTGGCAATGACTCTTTGAGTGGTGGCGATGGTGCTGATGTCTTTGTCTTCGGCACAACTGTGGGCTTAAACGAAGGCAGCGATACTATCTCTGGTTTTGCGACTGGTACTGATAAGCTGCAAATCACTTCCTCTGGAACGGTAAGCGTATCCTTCAGCGGTGGCGATGCTGTGTTGAACTTGAACAATAACGGCACTGTCACGCTCTTGGGTGTCACCTCTCTGGGAACAAGCGATATCCAAATCCTCGGCGGTGGTTCTCTGATTGGCCTGACGAGCACCACAGCAACTCAGACAACTTTGACTGCTTATGGAGATTACAGCACCTTTACAGGGCCGATATTCTTTGATGGCTCTAGTACTACTGGTGGCTCAGTCACGGGTACAGCTTTTGCTGACATCTTCAAAGGTGGTTCGGGCGCAGACAATTTCTCTGGCGGTTCCGGTGCAGACTTGTTCTACGGTGGTGCTGGCGCTGACACCTTCAGCGGCGGGTTAGGCGACGATACCTTCACTGGTGGTGAAGGCAATGACTCTTTGAGTGGTGGCGACGGTGCCGATGTCTTTGTCTTCGGCACAACTGTGGGCTTAAACGAAGGCAGCGATACTATCTCCGGTTTTGCGACTGGTACTGATAAGCTGCAAATCACTTCCTCTGGAACGGTAAGCGTATCCTTCAGCGGTGGCGATGCTGTGTTGAACTTGAACAATAACGGCACTGTCACGCTCTTGGGTGTCACTTCTCTGGGAACAAGCGATATCCAAATCTTGGGCGGTGGTTCTCTCAGCACTACAACCGCAGCTAACACGACTCCTATCACCTTCAATGCTTCTGCTCCTGGCGTTTACGACTTCAGCGGCAGTACCGTAGCTGTGAACTTTGTCGGTAGCTCTGGCATCAATAATGTGACGGCTACTGCTTACGCTGATACGCTCTACGGCTTTGAGGGTGATGACATCTTCAACGGCGGTTCTGGTGCGGACATTATCAGCGGTGGTTCTGGTGCTGACTTGCTGACTGGCGGCGCAGGCAATGATGTCTTTGTTTACAGCTCTACCAGTGAGGGTGGCGATACGATTACCGACTTCGTGACAGGTGATGTATTGCGCTTCAGCTCTGCAAACTTCGGCGGCTTCACTTCTATTATCTACCAGGCTGCTGCTAATACTAGCGTTAGCGTTGTGGATGTTAATTTTGTGGACTTCAGCGGAGTTGCCTCTATCACTTCTCTGGCGCAGGCGATCGATCAGTTCGCTGTTCAGTCAGGTGCTTCTGGGCCTGCTTTCATCCTGTATAACAGCGGTGCAGGTAGCGCATTGGCCTTTGATTCTAATGGCACTACTGCTGGCGGCGGCTTCAATATCACCAACTTCAGTGGTGTAGTGACTCTGGCGGCAAATAACTTTACTTTGTTGTAAAGTTCGGCAGCTAAATACTAAATCCGGGTTTGATATTCCCTCGATTGTTTGGCGATTGAAATCGCTACTACACACACAAAGTCCGCCTACGCGGACTAAAGAAGAAAGGGGTATTTAACCTGGATTTGGTATAAAAAGTTGAGCGGGTAATGCTTGTCTGACTTAAAGTTGGCAAAGGTGCGATCGATCTTATTGGGCGATCGCACCTTTGTTTTTTAGGTAAGGGAAAAGAGGGGCTAGGGGCTAGGGACTAGGGAAGAAGAAGAGGGGCTAGGAGCTAGGGACTAGGGGCTAGGGAAGAAGGGAAGAAGGGAAGAAAGGAATAGAATTAATGGTTTTCTGAATTCAGAATGTCTTAAATGCCTTAGCGATCGCGCTATACGTAAAATCATTGGTAACGCCGCCAACAGGCGCGGTAAAGTCACTGCCAAGATTCGGGCATTACGTGAGAAGTGCATAAATCGTATTTAAAAAAAGATTTAAGTTAACCTAGCTATAGCAACCTTCTTGGCAGTTAGGACACTCCCTCATTACTAAAACCCGCTTATTCCATTCCCTTCTTCCCTAGTCTCTAGCCCCTCTATTCTCCTTCTTCCCTAACCCTGAGCATCGTAGTCTCTAGCCCCTCTTTTCCCCTTCTTCCCTAGCCCCTAGCCCCTAGCCCCTAGCCCCTCTTCTAGTATGCTCCCCCGGATCAAAGATTTAGCTTCTACTCTCACACCTCGCTTGATTGAAATTCGCCGTCACATCCATTCACACCCGGAACTCAGCGGTTGTGAATACCAAACCTCTGCCTATGTAGCAGGTGTTTTGTCTTCCTGCGGCCTTCATGTCCAAGAATCGATTGGTAAAACTGGTGTAATTGGGGAACTCAAAGGCGCAAAGGAGACCGGCGAGTGGCTGGGGATTCGCACGGATATGGATGCTTTGCCGATTCAAGAGCGAACTGATTTAGATTTCACCTCTCGTAAATCGGGAGTGATGCACGCTTGTGGTCATGATGTCCATACCACTGTCGGTTTAGGTACAGCAATGGTACTGTCTCAGTTAGCAGAATCGCTCAAAGGTCACGTCCGCTTCTTATTTCAGCCAGCAGAGGAGATTGCTCAAGGTGCTAGCTGGATGATTAAAGATGGTGCAATGCAGGATGTGAAGGCAATTCTGGGGTTGCACGTTTTCCCTAGTATTCCCGCAGGTTCAGTGGGAATTAGACATGGGGCTTTGACGGCGGCGGCGGATGATTTAGAATTGACGATTGTGGGAGAATCTGGTCATGGGGCGCGGCCGCACGAAGCGATCGATGCGATTTGGATTGCTTCGCAGGTGATTACTACTTTGCAACAGGCGATCGCGCGGACACAAAATCCTTTAAGGCCAGTCGTGTTGACAATTGGACAAATTAGTGGTGGGAGAGCTCCAAATGTGATTGCCGATCGCGTCAAATTGCTCGGAACCGTGCGATCGCTTCACCCTGAAACCCACGAATCTCTGCCCGCTTGGATTGAACAAATCGTGTCGAATATTTGCCGCGCTTACGGTGCTAATTACGAGCTTAGTTACAAGCGAGGCGTGCCCGGAGTCCAAAATGACCCCGCCCTCACCCAATTAGTAGAAGGTTGCGCCTTGGAAGCTTGGGGGCGATCGCGCGTGCAAATTTTACCAGAACCATCTCTCGGTGCGGAAGATTTTTCTATGTACCTCGCATCCGCCCCCGGTATGATGTTTCGTCTGGGAGTCGGACACAAAGACAAACCCAATTACCCCCTACATCACCCCCAATTTGATGTCGATGAATCCGCCATTTTTACCGGCGTTGTCACCTTAGCTTATGCCGCTTACAAATACTGGCAACAGGCTTAAATAAGGAAGAAGGAAGAAGGAAGAAGGAAGAAGGAAGAAGGAAGAAGGAAGAAGGAAGAAACAAAAAGAGCTATGATGGCAACAATTAAAAACCTCATTCTTTGATGCTTGATTAAAAATTAGTTAAGTAAATCTACAGAATTAAACGTAAAAAAATGACTAAAAAGTTACCATTTTATGTCCTTTACCTTCTCTCCTAGACAAGTAAATTCTTCTTCCTTCTTTCTTCTTCCTTCTTCCCTCTTCCTTCTAGTTACCTCCGAAGATAGATGAGTTATTATCAACCTCGTTAGTATATTAGGAAAAATCAATTACATTTTTCTGATATGGCTTCATCCCAACCGCTGAAAGGCATTGAATTAATCGATTGTGCAAAAGCTAACGCCAAACAGGGAATTGAAACAGCCGCGCATTTGTGTGGCTACGGTTCCGAACTCAACATCTTTGGCCGCGAACTCAAACTTGCTTGCCAGAACATCGGTGTAGAGATTAAGGAATTAAGCGATTTAATCACAGATCAGCAAACAATCAAAGAAGGTCAAGGCATTGAAGTAGCTCCAGATACTCCCTCAGAACTCTAAAGTAAATTATTTTGCCGCCACCGCATTCAGGGGTTGTAATTCAGTTACTAGCTGACTCAGACTTAAATAGGAAATGGGAGTTGACAATTTTGGAATTTTCAGCAGTCTAGGAATATTTTCTAGCAATATTTTTGCTAGGAGCTAGGGAAAAAATTGAAGAGAAATAAAATAGAATAAAAGTAAGTTCGATGAATTTTTATTTTCAAAGGTGAGGCTGCCGACTTCAAAAACACTCTAGAAATTCAGGACTTACGCACCCAACTACAGAAACCGGATTTTTTGACGAAAATATTTCGTTGTTACCCACAGATGCTCTCAAAAACCAGGTTTCTGGAGCCATGAGCGTAAGTCCTAAAATTGACAGTATTACCTGGGAGTTAACTTCTGACATTGCCGCCTCTTCCGAGAGCGGTGTACAATTTAGCGAGGCTATACAAATTCTTGACACTCTTAGCGAGTCAAGCGACTGAGATTATTAAGAAATTGCGTTCTTAATATCCCTATTGCTAGGGTTCCTGGGCGCAATCCTGTTGCCAAAAAATGGTGGGCTGCTATCCTTGTCTTTCACCAAACTCAGAGAAGCATTTAGGGATTTATTCAATCCCAGGTTTCGCGGAGTCCCAGCGTACCTTTAACGTGATAGGCATTAAATCCCAGGCTTGCGCCTGTGTATCCATCTCACTATTTTAGTTTAGTAGCTTTTGACTATTTGGCGCTGCTAAGAATGATAATCTTCTTTCCTCAATGCTCGAAGCAACTGGATAGGTTAAGAGCGATCGAGCTAAGGTTAAATTTAATACTAATGCAGGCACTGGCACTACATCATCGATCTTGGTCTCAACCGCCCAAGTACACGGAGAAGCCTTAGAGACTTTTTTTAGTAGTGGGAGTGTGCAGGCTCTAAAGGATAAAATAAAGTGTCAAGATGAGCGGATACCGACCAAGCATCAGTCGCGTTTCCAGCCACAGGGTGCTTTCTTGAGGGTGCACAGATTGTTAGGAGGACTCTCGTGTCAGACCAGCAAGACCGAATTTTGGGTTTATTCATACAGGAGGCAAAAGAACACCTCTATACCTTGGAACAGGGTCTCTTGGATTTGCCAGCTACTATGGAAGACCCCGAAAATATTACAGAGATGTTTCGAGCCGCCCATTCGGTCAAAGGAGGCGCGGCTATGCTTAACCTTGACAGTATTAAGACAACTGCTCACCGCCTAGAGGATTGTTTCAAGATTCTCAGAGACGAGCCCGCTACGAAGGTAGACCAAACGTCAGTATCCCTATTTCTCAAGGGGGTTGATACTCTTAAGGAATTGTTTGAGCGTCTGCAAGGGCCTTTTGGGTTGAGGAATGAAGAGGCTAGTGGCATTGTGCAGAAGGTGATGCCAGTTTTTGCTCAACTGGAAAACCATCTTAATGCTTTGGCGAGTGGGAAGGTACCTGCGCCAACTGCGAATTTTGCAGCTCAGGTGATGGCTGTACTCAAAGTGATGTTGCAGCTATTTAAACAGCCAGACTCACCTGCTTCTCGCAAGCAGTTGGTGGCGGGTTGTGCTCGCCTTGAACCTTTGGGAGGAGGGATCGAGACTTGGCAAAGTTTGGTTAAGACTGCAAAGTCTGCGATCGCAAATCCCAAGAACTCTTACAAAATTCTTGCTCCTATAATTATTAAGGAACTTAAGGACGCAGGGGATCTGGTACAAGCTGGTAAAGCGAAAGCGATCGCGCCTTCTAAAAATTTGCAACAATTGGCGGTATTGCAGTCAAAAGCCCCTGCTGGTAAAACTTCGGTATCACCACAGGCCGAGGTCGCATCCCCAACATCAGCTTCTAAGCAGATTACTATCCCCGCAGAACCGAAGGCGGTAGTTAAGGTTCTGCTCCAAACCTTTAATAAAAAGCAACTCTCGGAAATTGCTAAGTTACTGGTTCAAGCTATCAAATCCTCTCCGTGATGAGGAGCGGGGGAGCAGGGGGGCAGGGGAGCGAGGGAGCAGGGGGGCAGAGGGGCAGAGGGGCAGGGGGGCAGAGGAGCAGGGGGGCAGAGGAGCAGGGGGGCAGAGGGGCAGAGGGGCAGGGGAGCGGGAAGGCAAAAGAATTTATTACTCTAGGAGAGAATGTTGAAGA
>NZ_KB235904.1:370587-506107 GCF_000332155.1 Kamptonema formosum PCC 6407
TCCCCCGCTCCCCCGCTCCCCCGCTCCCCCTCTCCCCATCTCCCCATCTCCCCCATCGTTCCATCTTGCCAACCGCTACGTGATATCCTGATTGTGCAAAGAAAGGTTCGCAGGTCGTTTCCGAGCTGTTGCCAAAAGCGAGAAAATTTCCCAGTACCTTTGCGTACTGTGGAGTGCAAACAACATATACGCAATGTTCTCATCCCCATCCTCCAAACGGAATGGACATTCCGACGAAGATTCCGTCACCCTGACTGATGAAGCAGGGCGATCGCTGACTTGCAGCATTGAGCATTCTATGGACGTAGAGGGCCAAGAATACGTCCTGCTGCTTCCCGTTGACTCGCCAGTAGAAATTTTTACTTGGCAAGGAGACGACGCGGATGAGGCAGCTATCCCCGTAGAAGACGAGGCCGAAATTTCTCTAATTTTTGACACTGCCGAAGCCGTCCTACAGGAGCATAACTTAAAGCTCCTGCGGACGGCTGTAACGCTGACTGTTGTCGGAGAGTTGCCAGAATTTTCCGAAGAGGATGCGCCAGAAGATTCCGAAAGCGAAGATGAATCGGATTTCGAGGAACTTATGTGGCTAGCTAGCTTCTATCACGAAGAACAGGAGTATGCTATCTACACGCCCCTTGATCCGTTCTTTATCTTGGCGCGGATGAATGAAGCAGGCAAACCGGAACTGCTCTCAGCAGAAGAGTTTGAAAAGTTAGAACCCCTATTGCCGATGCTGGAAGACCAATTCTTTGATGAACTGGAATAGAGCAAGCACGCGCCAGCCGATTTTAGATTTGAGATTTTAGACGGACTCAAATATCTAAAATCGGCAATTATTTAATTTAGGATTTTTGTCCCATTAGTTTTCCTGCCATTAGTTAAGTGCCAAGAAATCTTGACAATTGACCTCGACAATTGATTTCAACAATTGACAATGAATACAGAATCACAGACAAAAGGCAACGAGCGAAACAGGACGAAAAAACGTACTCAGAATTTTTCTAAGGTGCTGTTTTATCTAATCTTGCTGCCTGCAACCTGGGGCTTTTTTGCTTGGCAGGGCTGGGCTTGGTGGAGTTGGGTTAGTTCCCCAGCGAAAACAGCAGACCAAAATGGGCAACCTCAGCAAAGTGCTGTTTCGATCGCCATTCCTCCTGGCACTTCCAGCCAACAAATCGGCAAAGATTTAGAGGCGGCGGGACTGATCCGTTCTGCTACGGGCTGGAATTTGTGGGCGCGATGGCTGACGCTGCAAAACCGTGAGGGCGGTTTTAAAGCTGGGACTTATGAATTGTCCCCAACTGTGCCCCTGACTGCGATCGCTGACAAAATCTGGAAGGGAGAGGTGATGCAGTTAAGCTTCACTATTCCAGAGGGTTGGTCTTTGCAGGATATGGCGAGTTATTTTGAGGCCCAAGGCTTTTTCCCAGCTAAAGACTTCCTAGCGGCGGCGAGTCAAGTTCCTTATGGCTATTATCCTTGGTTGCCCAGTGGGTTGCCTCATTTGGAAGGGTTTTTATATCCAGATACTTACCAAATAGAGGGCGATCGCGTTAATGCCGAAGCTGTGGTTAAACAAATGCTCAGCCGTTTTGAGCAAGTAGCTCTCCCCCTATATCAAAAAGATCAAAAGCAAACTAAGCTGGAATTGAAAGATTGGGTGACTCTAGCGAGTATTGTGGAAAAAGAAGCTGTAATTGCCTCTGAACGCAAACGTATTGCTGGTGTATTTAGTAAGCGCCTGCAACAGGGGATGAATTTAGGGGCAGATCCGACAGTTGAGTACGCCCTGGGCATCCGCCAAACTCGCGAAAAGCCTCTCACTTTTAAGCAGGTGGAAACTCCATCTCCTTACAATACCTATCTCAACCCCGGTTTACCGCCAACACCAATAGCGGCTCCGGGAATAGCGAGTTTAGAGGCAGCTCTTTATCCTGAAGATACAGAATATCTGTATTTCATGGCTCGCTATGACGGCACTCACATTTTCAGCAAAACGGCGGCTGAACACGAAGCGGCGATCGCTCAAGTGGATAAGCAGCAGCGCAATTCTCAATAAATCGCTAATCGGTAAGAGCTAATAGTCGAAAAAACAATTAGCAATTAGCAATTAGCAATTAGCAATTAGCAATTATTTATGTCTTGGGGCAAACTTTTAGAGCCTGACTTAGTTCTCGGCAATTCAGTAGTGCATCTCACTCCCGATCTCCTTCACCAAAATCAACTCAAGGGATTAGTTTTAGATGTAGATGAAACTCTCGTACCCATGAGGGCAGCTAACGCTTCTGCGGAACTGTTAGGTTGGGTAGAAGAAATTAAACCAACAGTAACTATTTGGTTGGTCAGCAATAACGTGAGTCAGCCTCGAATTGGTCGTATTGCTGAGTCTTTGAATTTGCCTTATATTACCGGGGCTGTTAAGCCTTCCCGCCGCAAGTTGAGACGGGCAGTGGAAGCGATGAATTTGCCGGTGGAACAGGTGGCAATGGTAGGCGATCGCCTTTTTACTGATGTTTTGGCCGGGAATCGTTTGGGTATGTTTACTATTCTAGTGGAACCAATGGTTAATATTGGTGAAGCAGTACGAAAATATCCTATGCGTTCTTTTGAAGTATGGGTTTCTCAAGCTTTAGGAGCATCTTTGACAATTAAAAGTTAAGCTCTCATTAACAATTAAAAATATAATAGTTAAAGGAGACAATGTACAAAGAAGAACAAATTAAACAACTTTTTGGGGATGAAGCTCTTGATTATTTAAAAAATAAAAATCAAGGAGGTACGAATAATCAGAAAGGAACTGACTATGAAACTAATTTCACTGTCTATCAACTAGCATTATTATCAAAAAGGGCGATCGAAGAAAACGAATTGATAAAATTTTATACTCAAGTTCCTGCCTTTGTTGATGATTTGCTCATTGAATTTGCTGACAGCAACATTTTTTATCACTACCAGTTAAAAAGCGGTACAAGTATAACTTGGGGCAAGGGGCTCAAATCTATAGCCGATGATTTTAAAAAGCAACAAGAGTTAAATCTAGCCAATTCTAAAACTTCAAATCTTTACCTAGTTGTTTCTGTTCATAACTTATGTGCAGCGCTTAATCAAAACATCCCTAACAAGATTAAATCATACAGCCAAGTTATTTACTTTCCACCCGAACCCAATTTAGTAAAAATTATCGAACAAGAACCAGCTTTTCGCGAAGCAATAGAGTATTTATCAGCTTTTGAAAACCCGGCCCCAGACAAGATAGAGTGTGTCGTAACGGTACTACTAGGCGCGTGGCTATGCAGTGATAAATCTGGCATTTCCCTCATGGACATCCTCAAGAAAGCTCAGAAGTCAACCCCTTCTTATATTTGTTCTTTCAGCCAGGAGCGGCAACTTGACCCCCAAGTAGAAAATATTTTAAGCAATATAGACAATTTCTCCTATAATCTAACTAAAGGTTTCCTGCATTGGAGCTATAGAGATGGACTGGAAGAGGGGACATTGCCCTACAGTATTGACACTGACCGATTTAGGCAGTTTCAAGAACTGCTCGAGAAAAATAACCCTACTTCCTTTGAGCAGCTAGAGGTGTTTTTAATATGACCCGAAAATACTCATCCCTCGTTAACGATCGTATTCGCTCTTTACTTAATACCTTAACGGACAAAAGTATAGAAACTCAACTATATCAAGAAACGATGACCAAGCTGGGAATGAGTTTGGGTAATGCTCTTCTCACAAAAATAGATAAAGAGAAAAGTGTTTATCTTGCCTCTACAGTTGAAGATGCCGATTTTTTAGCAAGAGGAGTATTGAATCAACTAGAAAATCATTTGGATTCAGTTGCTTTTGCTTGCTTTTGGAATCAAAGATTCTCGCCCTTTGAAATAGAAGATTTAAAAGTCGCGCCAATTCTCAAAAAATATCAAGAACCCACAGAAAGTCAAGTCAATTATTTAATAGTAATTAAATCTATTATTTCAGGAGCTTGTGTAGTCAAAACGAACCTGATTAACCTAATTCAAAAAATTACGCCAGATACAATTTTTATCGTGGCTCCTGTCATGTATCACAAATCTCAAGAAAAACTAATAAATGAATTTGAAAAAGATATTTACGAGAAATTAGAATTTCTATACTTTGCTGAGGATGACGAACGCACTCAAGAGGGAGAAGTGATTCCTGGTATTGGGGGAATGGTTTATGAGCGTCTAGGATTTAAAGGACAAGAAGACAAAAACAGATACATTCCTGAGATTGTAAAAGAGCGTCGTTCTCAACTTATGAAAGCTTCTGTATGAAAAATTCAATCAAACTTCAAGATTTATTGCAACAGATAGCAATTATTTATGCCTCAAACTATTGTTATTAAAATTGGTACTTCTAGTCTCACTCAGCCAGAAACAGGACATTTGGCTCTTTCAACTATTGCTAGTTTAGTTGAAACTGTGGCTAGTTTACGCCATCAAGGTCATAGAGTTGTTTTAGTTTCCTCTGGGGCTGTGGGAGTTGGTTGTGCTCGTTTAGGGCTGACGGATCGCCCTCGCAATATTGCTCTAAAACAAGCTGTTGCAGCAGTTGGTCAAGGGCGACTGATGCGGGTTTATGATGACTTATTTACAACACTACAACAGGCGATCGCACAAGTTTTATTAACTCGAAGTGACTTAGTGCAACGCCATAGTTATGTCAATGTTTATAATACTTTTCAACAATTGCTAAAGTTAGGGGTCATTCCCATAGTAAATGAAAATGACACCGTTGCTATAGATGAACTTAAGTTTGGTGACAACGACAACCTTTCAGCTTTAGTAGCTAGTTTAGTAGAGGCAGATTGGCTATTTCTACTCACAGATGTAGACCGCCTTTACTCAGCCGATCCTCGCAGTAATCCTGACGCTAAACCAATTAGTTTGGTGGAAAATATGGAACAGTTAGCAACACTTCAAGTGCAAACGGAAAACTCAAAAAGCGGTTGGGGAACTGGAGGGATGGTAACAAAAATTGAGGCGGCCAGAATTGCTACTGCTTCGGGAGTCCGCACTGTCATTACCCAAGGGCGTTTTCCCCGCAATATTGAGAAAATTCTCAAAGGAGAGGTAATTGGTACTCAGTTTGAACCTCAGCCTCGACCAGTTAATGCTCGGAAACATTGGATTGCAAATGTTCTCCTGCCTGCTGGTAAGCTTTACCTAGATGCAGGTGCTGTCAAGGCAATTTCTCAGGCTGGTAAATCGCTTTTAGCTGCTGGTATTACTCAAATTGAAGGAGAGTTTCAAAGTGAGGATGCAGTACAATTATGCGATGCTCAAGGTAAGGAAGTTGCCAGAGGACTTGTTAATTATAGCAGTTTTGAACTCCGCCAAATCCAGGGCTACCATTCTGAGAAAATTGCGCATATTTTGGGCTATGCTGGTGCTGAAACTGTCGTACATCGAGATAATTTGGTTATTACCTAAATAAGTAGTTTTACTCACTTAGACATCAGACAAGACTTTTTGAGTAGCTTGATATCCAGCTCTGTTATTTTGTTTTAAGTATTGTGAGGCTGCTTGTTCCAAATCTGCGATCGCGCCTTCTCGTTCACCTAATTGTAGTTTAGCTTGACCCCGCAGAAAATAAGCTTCAGGTTGGTTGGGATTTAAGTCAATAGCTTTATTTGCCTGATAAAGCGCATTGCGGTAGTCTTTAACTTCCATAGCATTTGCGGCTAAATCCACAAAATCATCGGCTACAATTATGGAGTCAGACGGAAGTGAGAGAGGTTCTTCAGCTAGCGAGACAGTCGGTGCAGCGAGAGCAACAGTCAGGGCTATGCTTAAGAATCCTATACTTTTGTAAAAAGCTTTCATTGCTTTTCTCCTAAATGCTCTTGTTTATAGAATAATCTTAAAAATAGTGGTATTGCTTCATCCCAAGTAGGTATCTTGAGCTCACCCTTTTAGGTGAGTTATTTGCAAAGGACTTATAAAGAAGGGGCTAGGGGCTAGGGCGTGTTTTCAAACTACAACCATAACCAGATAAAGGCGATCGTAATCATGGCTGTATAATTTGCAGCAAGTTTCTCATATCGTGTAGCAATACGTCTCCATTGCTTAAGTCGGTTGATAGCACGTTCAACAATGTTGCGTTGACGGTAGATTTCCCGACTAAAAGGACCGTGACGGGGTTCATTTGACAGTCGTGGGATGGTAAAACGGATACCTCGCCGTCGTAAGTAACTACGGATACGACGACCTGTGTAGCCTTTATCTCCTACGACTCTTGAAGGACGGATACGGGGACGACCTCGCCCAGAACGTTTGACTGCTCCTTGTTCCATCAATTGTTCTAAAAATATTGACTTCATAAGTTGACCGGGAGTGAGAAGAAAAGTTATCGGTTTACCTTTACCCTCACAACGTATGTGTATTTTTGTGCTAAAGCCACCGCGAGAACGACCTAGTTTCTCCTCTTCTTCACCCCCTTTTTTCCACCTGCGGCGTGTTGGTGGGCACGAATTACAGTTCCATCAACGTAATGCACGTCAAGCGTCTAGGTTTCCTTGTTTGTCCGCATCGGCTTGTAGGTGTTCTAAGACTTGTTTCCAGATATCGGCTTTTTGCCACCGATAAAACCGTGTGGCTATACTTTCCCACTTTCCATAACGTTCTGGTAGGTCTCGCCAGGGCGCACCAGTTCTCAGTATCCACTCCGATGCCATTGACAACCTGTCGGTGGTCGTGATTGGGCTTACCTGTTCGCGGTTTAAGCGGGGGAAGTAGGGGTTTTAACCTTTCCCACTGTTCGGTACTTAAGTCTCCTCTATTCATAAACACACCTGCCTGCGATCGCCTATTTTTAGGATACAACGAGTTTGAAAACACGCCCTAGCCCCTAGCTATAATTAGTACAGGGATATTTGCCATCATTGTGCTTGCATTCTGGCACAACATTAGTGTTTACGATCATTTTTTCTGTTTGATTTTTCTGCCCATTGGTATGATTAAATGCTGCTAGCGAAAGTCCTAAATTTGAGTCAAATCCTAAGATTAATAGTCCCAAAAAGGCTACAAAAGTAGATGTATTTTTCATGTTCGTTTCTACCTCTGATTAATTTTTGAATGCACGAGGTCGAAGCGAGTTGGCCAACTTTGCTTCTGAAAATTGAAAGTTAAGGATTGTGAAATTTCTCGTTTGTTTAGACTTGCTTGAGGTCTAAGCTTGCGAGGTATTCATATATTTATCGGGGTAAATTTGAAAAATTATGCTTTATTTCAGGTTGTGGTCAAATATCCTGGCGATTGAAATCGCGGCTATACAAACAAAGTCCGCCTACGCGGACTAATGAGGTTGGTAGACTTTTGCAATAATTGACTCGATTTATTGATTTAATCCCGCAACTGTGGTAGAAGTATAAGTTATAAGTAGAGTTACTAAGTGATGTTATACTTTGAGATAGTATATCAATAGCATGAGAACAACAATCAGGACTTGTGGGCTCTCACTCTTGTTAATTACAGCCATCCAGACACCAAGCATTGCAGGCGGTAGTAGCTGGAAAGTTAGCATTGAGAAAATACAGCTAAAATCTTCAAGTCGTGCAACAGTAGTTTTGAAAGCTCTTGAAGATAGGGCATTTAATCGGCAATGTACAAAATTGTTGATAGAGTTAAATTACCAGCCTGATTATCTCCAAGTACAGCAAAAGTTAGATCCTGGTCGTGAGAACGCCGCTCTCAAAAGCCATCAAGAAGCTTTAACATCTCTTCAGACGGCGTACAGTCAGCAGTCCCCAATTCGCTTTGGGGAGATGATGAGTGGCTTAATTCAGAAGCAAACTAATAGCTCATGGTTAGATTCTTTTATTCAGTTTTTTTCACAGTTGTTTGGGAAAGAAGAGCCACCGTCGATAGATTCAAGTATTCCAACTGAGTGCCAATTTACAGCGCCAGGTTTGGCACTATTTGAAGAATCATCAAATCAGCGAGTTGTGTATGTACTTAATGAGTTATGAACTAAAAGCATAGGTAGTATTGTACAAACAAATTCTAGTAGCGATCGCCTAAAGAATTAAAAATTAAAAATGTAAAATTAAAAAAGGCGAGAATTACCCGCCCCAATTCCTAATTAAAAAGTGTAAACTCTTCCCGTTTCATCAATATAAACTGCCCGCCCTTGATTGACATCGGTCGCACTCGTTGGCACAATCCGAACTGTCACCACATTATTAATAACTCGATACTCATATCTCAGCGGTACAGTCCCCTGGGGAGCATTAATCGGAATATTAGCAATATCACCTTTACGGCTGCTAATTCCAATATAAACATCTTTCGTTTCTCCCGGAGCTATTAAACTCGGATAGCCTTCAACTTTGCCATATTCCAAAGTATAACCAGTCTGATTCAAAAGCTGAACTTTAATCTCGCGATTGGGGTTAACTTTCCCTTCTGGTTGCCAAAATCCTGGTTGATATCGGTTATCTGAGGCTGGTTGCGAAAAAACTGCGGCTGGTATTCCTATGCTGAAGGTAGCTAATAGTGCTGCTGCTGTCAAAATTCTGTGTTTCATGGCGATCGCATTGGCAAAAGTGGTGGCATCCGGCCGCACGCTCCTGTTAAACTAGATCGAAGAGTATCGAGCCGGATTTTACTTCACTTATCAATTGCTGTACCATCAACCCGGAAAAGCAGCCAAAATTTTCAGGTTAGAAAGAATAGACACGCCCTTTTTCATCAATATAAACAGAGCGATCTAAAGGTGCTGCACCACTGGAAGTTCCGATCCTAACTGTTACGACATTTGTCTTAGGATCGACGTTATATTCATACCTCAAAGGAGTCGTCCCCTCCATCACATTAATGGGAATATTAGCAATATCGCCAGTGCTGTTTCCCTTACGAATAATGATATTTGCTGTACCTCCCGGAGGTAAAGACGATAAACCTTTTTCGGAATCGCCATATTCCAAATTTAATCCCGTCTCATTTGTCAAAATGAGCGTGATATCGCGAACGAGGTCAACTTGTGCTTCCGGTTGCCAAAACCCCGGCCTTGGCCCGCCGTCAGGGGAAGGTTGAGACAACACTGCACTAGGTTGAATTAATGCGATCGCGCTGATAATACCTGCTGTCAAAATTCTCAATTTCATAGCTTTTTCCTCGTAGTGTGTTAGTAACATTAACAAGACAGATCCCAAGTCTAGTTAATAGTTATCATTACCGTACAAACAGATTGGAATCCAGTTTTTTGCAAGTGATGCCAATGAGTAATGGTAATCAACCCGAATTAAATAGAAGGAAGAAGGCTTTAGTTATCTAGGAAATCGGGAAGAATGCTTATACAGCAAAATACCAATTTAATATTAGGCATTACTTCATTTGTCACCATTCCCCTCCTTAAGGGAGATACAGCTCATTCTAACAGAAAGCAGCTTTATAAAGCATCTTCCATAGGTATTGAAATCAGAACTTACGCTTACAGTACGACCGCTCTCTGGGCAGCGATCGCACTGACCGAAGGACAGAGTTAGGTAATTTTTAGAAATCGTATTTTATCACCAAGATTTATTAATTCAAAGGTTAGTATGCCACTTTTAGGATTGACCACTATTGAGCGATCGCTTATCTCAACCTTTGGCGGGCTGCTTGTAAAATCAAGCGTTGCTCAGCGCGTGCGATCGCAATACCAGTGCGTTCCACCGCCTCCACGTTCACAGAAATAGATGTAATCCCCCACCTTACTAGCGAATCAATCATCTCAGGATACAAAGCCGGAGCATCCCCACAGATAGAGCAAGGAATTCCGGCGGTATTCGCCATTTCAATTAACTGTTGAATCGCTCTAATTGCAGCAGGATGACGTGAATTAAAAACACTAGCCATCTGTTCCGAATCGCGGTCAATACCTAACAAAAGTTGAGTCAAATCGTTAGTACCGATCGCAATTCCCTGAACTCCAGCTTTCACATAATCGGGTAACAAAAACAAAACTGATGGCACCTCAGCCATAATCCACAGTTGAAAATCTGGATGCAACCGTCCCCAAAGTGTTTCTAACCGATTTCGGCAGAAAGAAAAATCTTCAACAGAGCGCACAAAAGGCAAAATTAAGTTAACATTGCTATATCCCAACTGATATACTCTTTCAATAACTGTCAATTCTAAATCAAATAGTTCTGGATCTAATACATAACTAAAACTGCCTTCCACCCCCGATTCCCGCAAATCTAAAGAGCGATAAAACACAGGGCGCGGAGCTAAAGCAGCCGCAAATAGAGCTAGCTGATCCGCCATCCGCTCCACAAATTCTGCTTGGCGATCGCTGTGAAGCCAAAGCCTGGGATGTTGATAATCCAAAGCTTCCAGCGCCATCAATTCCGATCGTAACAACCCGATGCCATCCACAGGCAGATTTTTAATCCGCGCAATGGAACCGATCTGGCTGACATTAACGTAAAGCTTAGTAGCTATTGGCAATGGGTAATTTAGGGTTGAAGAAAAATCCGTTATCCCGTCAATACTCAGAGATTGAGCTGTTGCGTTTGACAGTTGTGCGTATTTTTCTTCGGCAATGTATGCCTTGCCGGATGTGCTATTATTAATATTAGTTTCGCTCATCAAGTAAACTTCTCCTTTATTGCCATCTATTAACAGTGAATCGCCAGTTTTAATCGCATGAGTAGCATCGGCAACTCCGACAACTGCCGGAATGCCAAGTTCTCTGGCTAGAATTGCGCCATGTCCCGTCATCCCTCCTCGTTCTGAAATTACCCCAGCAGCAAGTTTTAGCCAAGGTAGCCACTCTGGGCTAATTTCAGAGGCTACTAAAATTCCTCCTGCTAAAAAATTGGATAATCTAGAGTTAGGATTGGTAATCACTTGGGCGGTAGCGATCGCAGTTCCGGCCGCTGCTGGTAGTCCCCGGAAGCAAATAGGGGAAGAGAGAGAGAGTTTTTCATCCTCGCGATCGCCTTTTCTGTGTTGCCCATTTAAGAGAGAAACTTGGGTCACATACAACTGCGGCTCTGAATTTGAGGCTAATTGGCACAAAGTCCACTCCATAACTAGGGAGCAACCAAGGTCTGCTTTTACCTTTTCTGCCATATCCATCAGCCCTTGCAGGTAAGGTTGATCTAGAGCGTATTGATTTTGCTCGACTTCGCTGAGGGCGCGAGCTTGCAAAGGACTGGCGGCACCAGAAATAACGAAGGAGGCCCCTGTTGCAGAGGCTTCGCGATCGCGGCGGAGGATGAAATGAGAATTTTGCTGCGTTCCTCCCTCCCCGCGATCGTGGGCTAAGTTATAAGCGATGTTTTTATGACCTAACTGCTGGCTTTGGATGTTTCTAGTTTCTGGCTGCACTTGGTAGCAGTCAGGAATAGCCTCTCCCCAAATTAAAGACATCCCCAAACCCCAACTGGCTTGGATTTCCCAAACTGCGCCCCCGTCGGCGGCGATCGAACCAGAGGCGATCGCATTCCGTAGCGGCTGTACTAGAATTACGGGTGCTAGTTTATGCAAACTTTGACCGCAACGCTGCCAGTAAAATAGACTTTTGGCTCTAAAAAGTTCTGCCCAAGCTCCTTTGATCCCACTAGCAATAGCTTCGGCATCAGTCCATACTACTTGAGATTCCAACAAACCAGAAGTTTTAATGCTGGTGTTAGTCAGGGAAGGCCGAAAAATCAGGGCTTTGGCATCTAATTGTTGCACTGCTGACTCAAGAGTAGAGGCTAAGGCTTCTGGCAGTTTGGCGCTGATAATTTGGTGACGAATACGCTGGGCGATCGCTTGTAGTTGCTGGGGATTGTCAGCATTGAAATATAGAGAGGAGTTAGGGAGGTCAGCAAATAGGGGTTCTAACCACTCAATTTCTGAAAGGAAATCCCAAAACGTTTGAGGCGTGACTACAAAACCCATTGCAACGGGGTAGCCACGCTGCATTAGGTCGCTTAAGTAAAACGCTTTGTCTCCAACCGTATCTCGGTCAGAGGATTGAATCTGGTTGAGCCAGTAGAGGTTTTGCACACTCTTAGCCTCTCGAGCAACTTTATTAAGATTTTATTAAATTTTGTGGTGGTCGCGAGTAAATGTTGAGCCTTAAAGCTATTCAAGGACAGCGCCTTGCGATCGAACTTAGGCTGTTGATTCCCGCAACCGCTTTTTTAAGGGTGCTTTCCGATCCCCCCTTTTTAAGGGGAGTATAGGGGGTATCTCTGTGAGTCCTGTTTGAGTTAAAATCTGACAATGGAAAAACGCTGGTGGACTTCTTACTTTAAACCGTTCTGGAGTTTATTTCTTAAGTCTAGCTGTTCTCTTTGTCAGCGGACTGCACGGGGAGAGTCGTTTTGTCAATATTGCCAGAAACAAATTTGGCAGTGCCAATTTACTAACAACAGTCAACTTTGGCAAGGAGAAATGCCGATTTTTGTCTGGGGAGAGTATAGAGGAGCGTTGAAACGCGCGATCGCAGCTTTTAAATATGATAACAAACCAGAAATAGGTAAACCTTTGGGTCACTGGCTGGCTCAAGCTTGGTTAAATTATCCCGAATTAGCTATTGACAAATTGACAGTTGTACCCATTCCTTTGCACGCGACAAAGTTAAAAAAGCGGGGTTTTAATCAGGCTGAAATTTTAGCAGAGAATTTTTGTGAATTGACGGGTTTACCTTTGCAGCGACAAGGTTTGGAACGAGTCAAGGATACTAAACCGCTATTCGATCTTTCACGAAAACAGCGACAAGATGAGATGAAAGAAGCGTTAATTTTAGGTAAAGGTTTTCGCCGTCGGCATCCCCCTGGGGGTGTACTGTTGGTGGATGATATTTATACTAGCGGCACTACGGTGAAATCTGCAACTGAGGCTTTGAAACGGGAGGGGATTAAGGTTTATGGAGTGGTGGCGATCGCAACTACTAGGAAAAATTGAAAATTGAAAATTAAAGTATTGACTCGATCGTTTGGGAATTGGGCTACTTCCTCAGCCAACAAGACCTTGTAAAAGTTGACACTTACAAAAAGTATCGGGAAATTGGCGGCTCACTTTTAGGTTTGAAGATAGTGAAGTATACGATCTGGATCTTGAGGATTACCATTGAGAAACGTAAATTGAATAATCGGCCCAATTCTTCGTGAAACTTAGGGATCTGAGATTCCCAAACCTTAAAGAAGAGATTAAAAATTAGAAAACTTTATCTAGGAGATATATTTTGTTATGATAAACTTAGAAGACATTACAGATGATAGGACAGTAAGACCAGTACATCCTGGCGAGGTAATCTCAGATATTCTTGATGATTTAGGAATGACTCAGACAAAGTTTGCAGAGATTTTAGGAGTATCCGATCTAACTGTTAACGAGATTCTAGAGGGTCGAAAACCAATCACCGTTGATATAGCAATACGCATTGGTAAAGCTTTTGGAAATGGGTCTCGCCTCTGGCTGAATCTTCAACAGAAGGTAGATATCTGGGACGCATTGCAAATGCACAAAAAAGAATACGATGAAGTGCCAACCTTAGTGTAACAGGTGATTGAGGAGAACGGAAAATAACTTTATTCTTTAGCTTTTACGGTCGTTAATGTGCGATCGACTATCCATTAATCCGTTACACAATTCGTTGCCAACGCCGCATCAAAAGTAGCGCGATCGCACATTGCAGACTGAGCACCATTTTTAGTCGCACACAGAGCCCCCGCCGCCGCACCCCAAACCACCGCCTCCCGCAAAGACAAACCAGTATCTAATGCTGCTGCAAGTCCACCATTAAAAGCATCGCCAGCAGCTACGGTATCAACAGCTTCGACGGTAAAAGCAGGGATAAAAAAGGTTTCATCAGCAGTAGCGCAAACAACACCTTTAGAGCCTAATTTAATAATCGCATTATTAACACCTAAATGACGCAATTGATCGGCGGCTTGAGTAGCAGTTTCCGGGTTGTTAACAGGAAATCCTACCAGTTGACTAGCTTCAATTTCATTAGGAGTAATAATGTCAATTAATGGATAAAAATCTGTAGGAATATCTGAGCGAAAAGGTGCAGGATCTAGAATAACTTTTACACTAGCTTCGCGGGCAAGTTTTGCTGCTGCTTGGACAACTTGCAGCGGAATTTCTAACTGTAATAACAAAGCTGTTGCAGTTGGCAATATTTCTTTTAGCCGTTCTAAATCAGTGTCATTGATGCAGTTGTTGGCACCGGGAACGACGATAATGTTATTTTGACCGCTATCTTCTACGGCAATAATAGCAATACCTGAATGAGTGCTTTTATCAATTAATATTTTGTCTGTATTCAATCCATAAAATTGTAAATTAGTCAATAGTTCTTGACCAAAATGATCGCCCCCAACCCTCCCGATTAGGTGAGTTGTTATTCCCAACTGGGAGGTCGCTACGGCTTGATTTGCACCTTTACCGCCGCCTGCGGTGAAGAAATTATGACCGAGTAGGGTTTCGCCGGGAAGGGGTAAACGAGGGGTTTTGGCGATTAGGTCGATGTTGATGCTACCAAAGACTATAATGCTCATAGATTTAGATCTAGATACGGTGTAAAAGTTTGAGTTCTTCAGGGTTAAGTTCGCGCCATTGACCAGGTTCTAAACCATCTAAGCGTAGGTGCGCGATCGCAACTCTTACTAGCCGCAAAGTAGGGAAACCAACCGCTGCTGTCATTCGCCTTACCTGACGATTTTTCCCCTCTGTAAGGGTCATTTCTAACCATGCGGTGGGTATATTTTTGCGAAACCTGATCGGCGGATTGCGTGGCGGTAATAGCGGTTCTGTCGATAAGAGTTGCACTTTTGTCGGTCGAGTGCGATAATTTTGAATAGTTATACCCGATCGCAGATGCGCGATCGCATCTTCGCTAGGAATTTTTTCTACTTGTACCCAATAAGTGCGCGGGTGAGCAAATTTCGGATCGCTTAGTCGATGCTGCATTTGCCCATCATCTGTTAACAGTAACAGCCCTTCGCTATCTCTGTCTAGCCGTCCGACAGGATATATAAAAGAAATGGGTATATAGTCTTTAAGGGTGCTACGTTTGTTCTCACTTTCCGCGTCTGTGAATTGGGTTAAAACATCGTAAGGTTTATAAAAGAGAATATAGCGGTAAGCCATCGTGATTTTATATTTTAGATTTTGATTATACTCGATTTAAAATAAGCTTTTACACCTTCCTACTCATCTTCAATCAGTCCATTACAGATAGCGCCAACAATCGCATCATCTTTCATCCATAGTTGTACACCCAAACGGAAATACTCAATGGGAATCTGTGTTCCTATCATTTCACCAATTTCATCTTCTTGACCTAAGATTTGGCGAATATCATCTAGCGATAGTCCAAATAGATTCTGACCTTGGTAAAACAGATTGTCATAGCAACCAACACCAACAATATAACAATTTTCAACATAAATTCTTGTTTCACACTCAGGAAATTCGTAAGTATCCCAATCGCCTGATTTACAGTCAGGTTCCAATTTTTGTAAATTGTATTTAGTTACGATGGGAGTAGCTGCTTCTCCAAAATGAATATATCCTATTGAAACAAGAGGCTGCCAGTGCCAAATTAAGATATTATCTTTCATATTTTTTCAAATCCTTACTAATTACCGTTTAGCTTATTGAGACTGATTTCCCCCTTTTTTCTGTTGATGTATACATTTCAAAGGAGATTTGATATTATCTGTATTTAATCGGACACAATCTAATACCAATTATCTAAATTATTGATACAATCAGCATTGTTGAGTGAACTTCATACAACCAACCTCCTGCCTCTACCGTTGCCTAACTTTAGAGAATTGGTATAAGTCCGATTAAGATAAAACAATGCGATCGCGACCCTGTTCTTTAGCTCGATAAAGTGCCTGATCTGCCGCCAATATCAACTTGACGAGTACCTCGCTATCTGCAACAGTAGTGGCTATGCCCATACTCAAAGTAACGTACTTGCTAACGCCTGACTTAGCGTGAGGTAGCTTAAGAGATTCCATTTCCGAACGAATAGCTTTAGCCGCACGTAAAGCAGAAGCAGCATCCCTATTAGGCAAAATCACCGCAAATTCTTCTCCACCATAACGCGCCGCCAAAAATAGGTTTTCATCCTCCGGCACTTCTCCAGTTTCCCACTCTTCACTGTTACCCAAACATCGCTCCACAGAACGATTGAGAGCAGCAGCAACCTTTTTCAAACAAGCATCGCCTGCTTGGTGTCCGTAGGTGTCATTGTAGAGTTTGAAAAAGTCAACATCACACAGAATTAATGATAGTGGGGTGCGATCGCGCACAGAGCGGGCCCATTCGCACTCCAAATATTCATCAAAGCAGCGACGGTTAGGAATTAGGGTTAAACCATCCAAAGTAGCGATCCGCTTGAGTTCTTGATTGGCATCCTGTAATCTTTGATAAAGTTCAGCTTGGCTGATGGCGATCGCTAACTGCGCCGCCAACTGCTTGAGCAAATCCATCTCCTGCGGTTGCCAGTGGCGCGATCCCTTACAATGGTGGGCAACTAACAGCCCCCAAGGTTGATAATTAGGAATTTTTGAGTTTGGAGATGGCTTAGTTACACTCGCAACGCTTAGCTGCGTTGAGTTATAAGAGTCAGTGCTACTCCCCTGCTCCCCTGCTCCCCTGCTCCCCTGCTCCCCTACTCCCCTGCTCCCCTGCTCCCCCTGCTCCCCTGCTCCCCTGCTCCCCTGCTCCCCTGCTCCCCTGCTCCCCTGCTCCCCTGCTCCCCTGCTCCCCTGCTCCCACACTCCCCAATCCCTGTAGCGCGATCGGCATGACTAAAGTCGCTCTTACTTGAAACTGAGCGAGTAAATCAACATCAGACTGCGGTAAATCTGCCCGATCGATATCCTCAACTGCTTGGATTTGACCGTCAGCAAACATAGACGTAGCAAAGCTAGCATCAAGAACCTTAACATCTAGCATCGGCTGCCAATCCGAACATACCGATTCTACAGCCACCGCTCTAGTACCATCCTGCTCGCAACGGTAAATTAATACTCGATCTGTCTGCAAAAATTCTCTGACTTCTGCAACCGCTACGCTCAGAATACCCCTAAGATCGAGAGAAGAGCGGATACGCTGAGCAATCTTACTAATCAGTCGCTCCCGTTCAGCTTGCTGCCTGCGCTCTTCTTCCAAGCGCTTGCGCTCGGTAATATCTTCAACAGTTCCCTCATAGTAAAGCGCCGTTCCGTGCCTGTCGCGAACTGCACGAGCATTCTCAGAAATCCAGATCGTGCTACCGTCAGAGCGGTAAACTTGGGACTCAAACCCCGACACTACATCATCTTCTTGCAAGCGCCGGATAAACTCGGCGCGGCGATTTGGTTCTACGTACAATTGCCGCGAGATGTCAGTCAAGCGCACCATCAATTCTTGGGGCGTGGAGTAGCCGTAAATCCGGGCTAAAGCAGGATTGGCATTGAGATAATGACCGTCAATTGTGGTCTGAAAAATCCCTTCCAGAGCATTTTCAAACAAGCTGCGGTATTTCTCCTCCGCCTGCCGCTGAGCTTCTTGGGCTTCTACGCGGTGGGAGATATCGCGGTAAGCGCTCAAAAATAGGCTGCGGTTTTTATACTGCATTAAAGATGTCGATACCAACAGGGTTTTCTGCTTGCCTTCTTTCGTAACGATCGCTGTTTCCACATCTCGAAATCCGCCCGTAAGTACCATCTCCCTAATCCCATTCAAGGCGGCGGCGTGGGCTTGGGTGTCAGGATACAGCAACCGCAGAAAATCTCCAGCAGTTTCAGCCTCTGCTTTGCTATAACCCGTCAACTCCTCCATTCGGGAGTTATAGATGATAAAGTTCCCCTCCGCGTCGCTGAGGGTAATGCCTTCGCCAACGGTTTCAATCACTGTAGATAGCCGTTGAGCGCCCTCAATAATTTCTTCCTGAGCTTGTTTGTGGGGAGTAATATCTTCATAGGTGATCAGGATACCGACAACGTTTCCCTCTATGTCGTGCAGCGGAATCTTGTTAGTGTCCAGCCACGCCAGTTGACCGTTTGCTTGGAGTTGGGGTTGCAGGATGCGATATTGCGGGGTATCTGTTTCCATCACGCGCAGATCGCTTTTACGAAAGGACTCAGCTTGCTCTTTTGTCCAAGGTAAGTCCCAGTCTGTAAGTCCAATAATGTCTTGACAACAGGCCAAACCTGCATCAGCAGCGGCAGTGCGGTTACAACCTAAGTAGACGGAGTTTCGATCTTTCCAGCAAATGGCTTGGGGAATGTTATCGATCACCAGTTGGAGCATTTCCTGTGACTGTCGTAGGGCTGACACTGCTTGTTTACCCTCGCTGATGTCGATACCCAATTCCAGAACTAGCTGAGAACCGTCAATGTCTGTAAAAGGGAAGTTGTAACTTTGATAAGTCTTGCCATCAAAGCGCGTCCATTCCCAAGTAGCCGTTTTTTTGATGTCTAAAACTTCGCTAGTCATATAGGTAGGATAAGAGGGCGATTGCCCTGGAAGGATTTCTGGACGCTGCTTGGCATCTGGATCGCCAAAGTGTTCGCGGAAGTAGCGATTAGCAAAGTGGATGCTGCGATCGCGCCCTTGCACGCAGACATAAGCGGGGAGTTGGTCTAGGAGGGAAAACAGCCGCTCTCGTTCGGCTTTGAGTGCGGCCTCTGCTTGTTTGCGCTCGCTGATATCTTCTATGACGGCAATATAATACTTAGGACGCATCATGGCATTGCTTGGATCTCGGCTCGGCACCATTCTACATCTGAGTCGATCTCATGTACTTTGGAAACGCAAGAGTTAGTTTCTGTCTCAGGATAATGGTAGTTTGCGCGAGTTTGCATGCCGATCGGAAAAGCCCGCTGAACACCCATACCCTTCAGGGATTGGGAAGAAAGCGGGGCGGGGTTTGCCGCTTTCCTAATCAATGGTGCTGTACGCAGTTGCCCAATTTTTAGGGATGTGTTGCGATCCAGGCTCAAATCGTCTCTATTTCGCTTTGCGCTTTTGAGCTTGCAGATTTGGGTTAGATAAGTGTAACAGATTTGCCTATTCTTGACATCTTAGCAAGAGAATACCAAGATTTTCTTTACCATATTTTGTGGCCTCGATCTAGCGATCTCGATCGTATTCTTATTTTTTACCTGAGTTAGCCTTGAATTCCGAACTATTCTCTAAATTTTCAACTTTTCAGGCAAAAGTTTTATAATTAACAATTAAAAAGTTAGAATTAAAACGCAAATTTTAAAATCAATAAAAAATCTGTATAGCTGAATACGAATAGCCATTAATATTAAAAAACTTATAACTTCTGCCTTCAGCATTGCCCCCTCTTCCTTCTTCCCTCTTCCCTCTTCCTTCTTCCTTCAGCAAATTTGGACTACAGTGCGATCGCGTCCTTCCTGTTTCGCCTGATAAAGAGCTTTATCAGCCATAGCAATCAGTCCTTCCCTAGAAACTGAAGAAACTGGTTGCCATTGCTTGCCAACAAAATTAGCCACACCTAGCGAGACAGAGACGAACTCGCTAACTTTAGAAGTAGCGTGAGGTATTTGTAAAACTGCGATCCGGCGACGAATGTCCTCTGCAACCTCCAGCGCCCGCTGCTTCTCGGCGCAAGGGAGAATCACCGCAAATTCCTCTCCCCCGTAACGAGCCGCAAAATCTCCAGGTTGCTGTCTGGCCTCATTAATAGCCTCGGCTACTTTTTTAAGGCACTCGTCCCCGGCTTGGTGGCCATAAGTATCGTTATAGAGCTTAAAAAAGTCAACATCACACAAAATTAAGGAGATGGAGCCACCATTCCGTAGCGATCGCAGCCATTCATACTCAAGATATTCATCAAATTGGCGGCGGTTGGCCAACCCTGTGAGTCCATCCAGAGAAGCGAGACGTTGCAACTCACCATTAGCCGCTTCCAACCGCTGATAGAGTTGAGATTGCTGGATCGCGATCGCCCCCTGAGCAGCTAAGCGCTCTACAAACCTGATCTCTGCTGGTTGCCATCGGCGAGGGTGCGAACAGTGATGAGCAATTAACAATCCCCAAAGTCTAGGCTCGCTGGTGAGGGTACTCTTAGGTGACGTGGTGGAGTTCTGAGGAAGATTAGCGGCGAAAGGAAAAGGAGCAGTGTGATTTTCCCCATCTCCTAATTTCCCGATCTCAAGAGTTCCCCAATTCTTCTGTTCTCTAATAACTATAGGCACAACCATGCTCGCTCTGACTTGAAACCGATCCAAAAAATTTTTATGACATTCAGAGAGATCGGCAGTGTAAATATCCTCAATCGTATGGATACGTCCCTGCTTGTAGAGTTCGGCATAGTCTTCACTAAAGCAATAATTTTCGAGAGTTGTTCCTAGTACAGATACCCAAGGAAAGACAACGGATTCCACTACCATTACCCCTTTTGTATCAGGATAAAAACGATAAATTAATACTCGATCGGTTTGGAGAAATTGCCTCACCTCAGCCACCGTAGTATTGAGAATTACATCCAGATTCAAAGAATAGCGAATGCGCTCCAACATTCTCGCCATCAGGCGCTCTTGTTCATTTTGCTGCTGCAATTCCTTGATGAGCTGCCCGTTTTGGAGCAGGCGGCGGACGCGCTGTCGCAAAACTGCCCAGTGAATGGGTTTAGTCACATAATCAGTAGCGCCAGCGGTAAAAGCGCGATCGACGGACTCTGGATCGTCAAGACCAGTAATCATCAATACGGGCGTGCGTTCGCGCGGCGCTGAAAGAGGAACCAAAAAAGAAGTATTTGGCTGTTCCTGTTGTTCTTTGGCATTCTCTTCTTGGGCCAGGAGCTTTTGCAATTCGCTACAGCAAGTGAAACCGTCCATGATCGGCATGATGGCATCGAGCAGGATTATATCTGGCCAACGCTTGGAACATTTCTCTAAGCATTGTTCGCCATCACTGGCCTCAATTACTTGATAGCCTTGTTTTTCCATTGCGCGGCGCAATAAAACCCGCATGGACTTTTCGTCGTCCACCACGAGAATGAGGGGCGAATCTTTCTCGATGGGGGTGTTAATCATTAATCAAATAAAAAAAAGTTGGCTTATATTTTTTTAATTGGATTTTTTGAGGCAATCGCTTACTGGCAGAAGGCAGGTGTAAGGTAACGATGGTAAAAAGTTTAGTTATTTTAGATGGGGAGAAGGGATAAGTCAATGATTTCGACCACTAAGAAAGTACTAATTGTGTTGGCGGCTGCTATAATTTTCATGCTAAACAATCGATTCTAGACATTGTAACCGAAGTATTTCCAGTGCTTGTCTTGTTTTTTGATACTCAGTTTCCAGTTCGAGTATTAGGGACTGAACTTCTTCTGGTAGGGATAAGGGAATTTCTGTTTCTGCAATTTTAGATTGGACACAATTACGAGCTATTGCCTCAATTTTTTTACACAGTTTAGACAATTGAACGGCTCCAAAAGTAGCACTACTTGACTTCAGGGTGTGAGCGGTTGCGTAGAGATCGGCTGCATTTTGATTGCGGTTGGCAGTCTGGAGATATTGCAACATTTTTAGTGAGTCTTCGAGGTAGCAATCGATCATTTCTACAAGTACAGAAGAGGTATCGCCTCCTAGCATTTCTTCTAAAGATTGTAATACTTTGAGGTCAAGAACAGAGGGAGAAATTGGAGGCTTGGCTGCTACTAAGACATTGTTAACAGGGAATGGAATTAGTTTCTGAGATTTACGGAGTGCGGTATTGAGTGCGGCTCTCATTTCCTCCAATTTTATTGGTTTGCTGAGGTAGTCATCCATGCCTGCACTGATGCAATCTTCGCGATCGCCTCGCATGGCGTTAGCAGTGACGGCGATAATCCAAGGCTTGGGGAATGGTGAAGGGGGTGCATTTTTAGGTTGTGTACTAATGATTTCTGCCGCCTGCAAGGGCCATTCTGAGGCAATGCGGCGCGTGACTTCTAACCCGTCCATTTTGGGCATTTGCACGTCCATGAGTATAACATCGTAGGGTCGCGATCGCAAAGCACCGAGCACTTCTAAGCCATTGGTAGCTAGGTCAGCAGTGCATCCCAGCCGCTGTAAAAGCCGCAGAGTGACTTTTTGGTTCACTGTATTGTCTTCTGCTAGCAGGATTCGGAGGTTCTTAAGGGTTGGGTGGTTGGTATTGGGTTTCGAGGCGGAATTCTCAACTGTAATTAGCTGAGATTTTTGTGCAAAAATTTGGAGTAAAATGCTATAAAAATAAGAGTTTTTAATCGGTTTGTTCAGAAAAGCGGTAATATTAAGATTCGCAAGGGCAGTGGGAGCCTTACCAATACGAGTCAGTAATATCAAAGGTAAATTGGCAAGTCTTAGTTGTTGACGGATGGTTTTGGCTAGAGTTAAACCGTCCATTTCTTGCATTTCTGTACTCAAAATAGCTAAATCAAAATCTGGTTCTGCCTGTAGTTTTTCCAAAGCTTCAATACTGTTAGTAGCGACAGTAGGAAACATTCCCCAGTTGCGAGTTTGCAGGGTTAAAATCTGTTGGTTAATGTGGTGACTTTCGACAACTAGCAGTCGTTTTCCTGCTAATTGGGGATGAGGTGAGTTTGTCTCTTCGGAGTCCTCACTTTCCTCACTTGCCGATTCCACTTGTACGGTGAAATAAAATACTGAACCTGTGGCGGGGGAGAGGGGGAGCGGGGGGGCAGGGGGGCAGGGGAGCGGGGGAGGAGTGGGGAGGGAGTGGGGAGGAGTGGGGAAGGTAGGGAGGATGGGGAGGATGGGGAGGAGTGGGGAAGGTAGGGAGGATGGGAGGATGGGGAGGATGGGAAGGTAGGGAGGATGGGAGGATGGGAGGATGGGAAGGTAGGGAGGATTGAACTTCCCCATCTCCCTCATCTCCCCCTGCTCCCGCGCTCCCGCGCTCCCCTGCCCCCGCGCTCCCGCGCTCCCCTGCCCCCGCGCTCCCGCGCTCCCCTGCTCCCCTGCTCCCCTGCTCCCGCGCTCCCTTGCTCTCAACCCAAATTCTTCCATCCATAAGTTCGCATAAGCGCTGGCTGATGGCGAGTCCTAGTCCTGTCCCGCCGTACTGTCTGGTAGTGGAGGAATCAACTTGGCTGAAGGGTTTAAACAAGCGATCCATCCTGTCAGCAGGAATGCCGATGCCTGTGTCTGCGATCGCGAAAAGTATTTCATAGGTTGCTTCTGCCTCTGCGGGCGAGCGATCGGCAACTAATTGTGAATGCCCCTTCTGTACTGACACTATCACTCCACCATGATGAGTAAATTTAACCGCATTACTAAGTAAATTGACTAAGATTTGTCGTAGCCTCGTAACATCTCCCACAACTATCTTAGGTATTTCTGGATCTATCAAATAACCTATTTCTAACTGTTTTTCTGTAGCTTTGGATGTGACGAGATCCATAGCGCTCTCGATACAACCTTGTAACTCAAAAGGTTCTTTTTCTAAGTCAAGTTTGCCAGACTCAATTTTGGAAAAGTCAAGGATGTCGTTAATAATTGTGAGTAAAGCTTGACTGCTGCTGCGGACTGTTTCGGCACAGTCTTGCTGGTCGGGATTTAAGGGGGTTTCCAGCAATAAGTCAGTCATACCGATGACGGCATTCATGGGAGTGCGAATTTCGTGACTCATGGTGGCGAGAAATTCGCTTTTGGCGCGGTTGGCTAATTCTGCGGCGAGTCTGGCTTGTTCTAAGGCTTTATTTTGGGCGGCGAGTTTTTTACGGGCTTGTTTTTCTTGTTCTAGTAACTGAGCTTGAGCTAGGGCAATTCCGACTTGTGCGGCGACAGCTTCGAGCAATTCTATTTCGCCTATAGTCCATTGGCGTTGGCGATCGCACTGATGCAAGCCGATCGCACCGTTGGGTTCACCTTGGTAGGAGGTGCGGATTGCCAACATGGATTTTACTTGCAATTGTTCGTAGGGAATCAGCTTGTCTTGTAGCAGGGGGTCAACGGTGATATCAAAGGAGGCGATCGCTTGGTCTTGAGCCAGCACTTTCTGGGCGTGGAGGTTGCCTGTAACGGGAATTTCTATATCCAGTAAGGATTGATATCCCGGCTCTAGATATTCGGCCACGCGGTGTAGATGAGGATGGGGTGCGATCGCGTAAACGCTAATAATACAGCGGCTAACGCCAAAGGCATGACCAATCTGGGTGGCTGCTGTCTGAAAAATTTGTTTGGCATCTAAGCTTTGACGAATTTCTCTGGTAATTTTCCCCAGTAGTAAGCTGCGCTGAAATTGTTGGTGTAGGGCTTCTTGGGCGGCAAATCCGATCTTGGCACTGGCTAAGACGTTGGCGGTAGCTTGCAGAAAGTGAACGTCATCTGGGGTGAAGGTGCGTGTTTTGGTGGAATGGGTGACTAAAACGCCGAAGGGTCGATCAACGCCTGGGATTTGGACGCTGGTACAGGCCCGTAGGGTGGTGTTTTCTAATAGCTGTACGCTGTCAGTAAAAGGAGTTTCTAGGGTGAGATCTTCAACAATTACTGGTTCGCCAGAGCTTAAAGTAAAGGCAAATTGGGAATTGTCGTTAGATGAGGCGATCGCTACACCGATTAGATTCTGGGGCCAGCCAAACCCTGCCTGCAACAGTAAAGTCTGAGTTTGTGGCTGATATTCCCAGATTTGACAATACTCTACTTGCAGGGTAATGGCGGTGAGGGTGACAGTTTCATTCATGAGGTGGGGAATGGGAATCCCAGCTAGGGCTCGCTGACCGAGTTGAGCGATGGCGGCTGAGGCGCGGGCTTGGATGCCGAGTTTCTGTTCTGCGCGTTTGCGATCGCTGATATCTCGCAAAATTAGGGTAAATACTGATTCGTTTTTTAATTCCAGTTGGGAAATGGAGGCTTCAGCGGGGAATTCGCAGCCATCTTTGCGTCTGGCTGTAATTTCAGTCCGGTTTCCTTTGGTGTTTTGGGCAGCCTCAAGGGGTAGTAAGGTCTGCTTTGTGCTATTTTTTAAGCTCTGTTCGGGAAATAGCAGATTTAGAGATTGTCCTAAGACTTCGCTGGCGGTATAGCCGAAAATTTGTTCTGCACCTCGGTTAAAGAGTTGAATTTGTTGGTTTTTGCCTACGGAGATAATGGCATCTTGGGCAAGGTCGAGAATTCCCACCAGACGGATTTGGGAAGTTAATAGGGCTTCTTCTACTGAGGCGTTGCTGGCGATTTGAGCTTCTAATTTTTCAATGATGGAGGCGGCTGACTCGCTGTTGATGCTGAGGTTGGGTGCTAAATTTGTGGGGGTAGGATCGAGATATGGGTTTGTAAGGATATTCTGTGAGTGGGATAATCCCTCGTCGATCGACTCGCCCCTAGAATTTTCTCCTAAACTGTCTTCCTCAGTTGGCTTTGATATCTGACGATCGCTGGTATTCTGTCTTTCTGGGTTAAAGGCGAAGCCAGCCGCAGGCATCGCGTTTGCCACTGGCGGATTGAGAGTTTCTTGCTGGAGGCGAGTGGTTGTGGCGATCGCATAAGCTGCTGCTAGGGAAAGTACCAAGGTAAAAGCAGCACCGATCGTTGGTAGCCAATTGGTGGAATCATAAAGTCGGGAGATTGCCAACAGGTGGCTCGTACAGCCAGCACTACTGAAGGCTGCTAACATCAAGACAATCCAGTTGTAGGGAAGATTTCGCCGCTTCCAGGCAAAATAAACTAGGGTAGTCGCGATCGCACCCTCGCCCAAGACAAGTAGGGAATAGGGGATAATAGTCAGCGAAAAAAATGATGGCTCTGTGCGAGGAGGCGGAGGAGGACTAGAATTGAAGAAGGAAAAAATAGTTATCAAAAATTCCATTAAAATAATTCCTCCTGGTAGACAGGCAAAAATCTTTCTATTATTTATTCTGAAGTCTCTACTCCTCAGCCTTTAGGCGCGAGGAGAATCTCAATAACCTGATTTTAATGCCGAAATCCCCTATTCAGCGCACAAAAGCTATCCACCGAGTCTGCATCACCTTGGGAACCCGCCCAGAGGCGATTAAACTCGCCCCAGCGATCCAACTGTTCAAAAATTCGCCGTCCTTTGAGACTCAGGTAATTTTAACTGGTCAGCACCGCGAAATGGTTGAGCAAGTGATGCAGCTATTCGACTTTAAGGGCGATCGCGATTTAGCGATCATGCAGCATCAGCAAACTTTGACAGACATTACTTGTCGAAGTTTACAAGGCCTAGAAGCATTATTTAAAGAGTTGCAGCCAGAAATAGTATTGGTACAAGGTGATACAACCACTGCGTTTGCTGCTGCCCTAGCTGCATTTTACCAAAAAATTCCTGTAGGTCACGTAGAGGCTGGATTGCGTACTGATGATTTATTCAATCCTTACCCAGAGGAAGCCAACCGCCGCCTAATTTCACAGCTAACTCAGCTACACTTTGCTCCTACCGTATTAGCTGTAGAAAATCTCAAAAAATCGGGAGTTGTTGGTGCAATTCACCATACAGGAAATACTGTAATTGATGCTTTGCTTTCCGTCGCAAAACGACAGCCTGAGTGCAATATTCCTAATTTAGATTGGAGTCAGTATCGGACAATTTTAGCCACTGTTCACCGTCGAGAAAATTGGGGCGAACCACTGGCAGGAATTGCCCAAGCCTTGATCGAAATTTTAGATAAATTTCCCGATACAGCATTACTTTTGCCTTTGCATCGCAATCCAGTTGTCCGCGAACCTTTACAAGCTTTTTTAGGCGAGCATCCGAGAGTTTTCTTAACGGAACCTTTGGATTATGCAGAACTGGTAGGAGCGATTCAGCGTTGTTATTTAATCCTCACTGATTCTGGTGGATTGCAGGAGGAAGCCCCAAGTTTAGGTAAGCCTGTTTTGGTATTGCGAGAAACTACGGAAAGACCAGAAGCAATTGAGGCTGGAACTGCTAAACTTGTGGGTACTAATTCTAATACAATTGTGGCAGCAGCAGCAAAGTTACTGAGCGATCTGGAGGCCTACAATGCTATGGCTATGGCAATTAATCCCTTTGGGGATGGGATGGCGGCGCAACGAATTTTGAAAATTGTTGAAGATTATTTTATTAGTTGTTAGTTGTTGGTAAGTTAACTTGAGGGGACTTACGAACGAACTCAGTACGGCCGCCATCTTGGTGGTTCGTTTACCGCGCTTGGAAAGCGACGTTACTGATAGTTTTGCGTAAATCTTCAACCGCTTTCGTCAGTTAGCGTTAGGACACTCGTTCATGGCCCAAACCATTAACTCTCTTCCCCTCTTTCCCTCTTCCCTTCTTCCCTTTCTTTCCCTAGCCCCTAGCCCCTAGCCCCTAGCCCCTAACCGCCTTGGCGGTTACTATATAATTATTGAAATTGATTTTAGGAGAATCTTATTATGGGATGGGATCTAAATATTGAGATCAAAGATCCAGAAATATATATTAAGCAAGTACCAACTATTACTAAACATATCCCCCATTCAAAAGATTACAAAATTCAATGGCGACTTGCGAAATTAAAGAACTTCGAGATTCTTAATGTTGTTTGGGAAGCTGGTAGTACATATACCGCAGGATATACCTTTCCCGGCAAAATCGTATTCACATTTACGGATGGGGATCATATCTTAAAAGTTGGCTCTAAAGAACTCCTAGTTAATCAGAAACATCTGGTAATGAATCAGCCGGGAATCGAGGTAATCCGTCTGCGGCACTCATCCAAATATAGTGCGATATCAATTTATATAGATGAAGCTAGATTTTTAACTGAATTAAGCAAATATCTTGACAATTCCCCCGCTATTCCCAAAGTTATGCAAGTTATTGATAGTACAACTCTTTATGGTCATTCATTGTATCAAATGGTAATGACACTCTGGAATTTAATTGAAACTAACGGACATCCAATAGTAATTGAAAATCTAGAAATCGCTATTTTCTCAACTTTAGTACAAGGTACATCTTACGGTAATTCAGATAACCAAAATATCAAAGTATCCGAGACAGGAATCGCTCGTGTGCGAGAGGCGGCTGAATACATTCGCGCAAATATGAAAAAAGACCTTACAATTGCACAGATTTGCGCTGCAATGAATTGTAGCAGTCGCTCTCTGCAAATTGCTTTTGCTCGTCATTACGGTGTTTCTCCCAGTCAATTCCTACGAAATATCCGACTTGAAGCCGCTCGTCTTGAGTTAATGGAAAGTAACAAAACAATCACAGAAATTGCTTTTGAATATGGTTTTTATAATCCGGGTCGCTTTACAAAATACTTCCAGCAGCATTTTGGAAAAAAGCCTTCAGACATTTTGCGAAACAAATCTTTCGCAATTTGACTAGCGGAACTAGAAACCAGTAAGTTATAAATTTTATGTTGAAATAAATTAACACCCAGGTTAACGCGATATGGACTTATCAGCAATTGACTTAGGAATGCCTTCTGATATCGCTCAAGCGACTGAAGGCAATGATATATTCTTCTTCAATCAACTACCTGCTAACCAGATTAGTTTACTTTCTAATTCTCCAGGAAGGGACATTATTATGCTGTTGGGAGGTGACGACTGGGTAACTAATAACGAAGAGAGTCGCACTTATTACGGCATGGCAGGAAATGATACGATTATCGGGTTAGGAGGCAATGATATCTTATTGGGTAATGCTGGCAATGATTTACTCTGCGGAAATCAAGCATCTGACACGCTTTCGGGTGGTCAAAACAATGATACGCTCATCGGTGGTAAAGCTAGCGATATCCTTAATGGCGATATCGGTAACGATATTTTATTAGGAGACTTAGGAGATGATATTCTTACAGGGGGAGCTGGAAACGATACATTAACTGGAGGAGATGGTAGTGATATTTTTGTGATAGCTAAGTCTGAAGGGATCGATCTAATTACGGACTTTGAAAACGGTGTTGACTTTATCCAACTGAATCCCTCTTTAACTTTTAACGATCTCGCCATTACAACCACGAATTCAGGTCAAGTATTAGTTACTGATAAGATTGCCAATCAATCGCTATTTGTAATTAGTGGTATTGCAGCTAGCGACTTAACCGCCGCAGACTTTATTACAGGCACTTCTGAAGGCACTCCCGATCCTTTCGGAGAACGCTCTTTTACTAAGTATGAAGCATTCCTTAGCCCTCAACAAGAGCCAGGAGAAGCGATTGTATCAGATGCTAAAGGATATGGTAGTCTTAGTTTCCCTCAAAATCTGAGTTCTCTTCAGGTTGACGTTCAAATGTCTGGTGTCGATCCTTCAGAAATTGTTGGATTTCATATCCACTGCGGCCCTCCTGGTGTACTTGGGCCTATTGTTGTTGATTTGGGACAATTCGGAGTTTTCGATCGGACGGTTGTAGATAATAAATTTTCTGCCTTGGTTACGAATGAAAATATTACTTTAGTAGATTCTCCACCTGAGTTACCTGACGGTGTACCTCGCATTCCTGATGAAGGTTTGGTTAGTCAATCAAGCCAATTTACGGGACAAATTTCTGAGAATAGTACTCGTCAAGCTGCTCATTTAGGTGTCCCTCACACTCATGATGAAGGTTTACCTGAATCGGTTAAACCTACTGCACAAATTCCTGGCAATACTCCGAGTTTACCTACTAATTTATCTGAAGGTGTGCCAGGTTTGCCTGAATCAGTTCAACCTACTGCACAAATTCCTGGCAATACTCCGAGTTTACCTACTAATTTATCTGAAGGTGTGCCAGGTTTGCCTGAATCAGTTCAACCTACTGCACAAATTCCTGGAAATACTCCGAGTTTACCTACTAATTTATCTGAAGGTGTGCCAGGTTTGCCTCAATCGGTGGAGGATTTAGCACAACCTCCTGATAATGTTCCTCGTCTACCCGAAGGTTGTCCAGTTGAACTTGGCCTTCCCGGTCAAGTCAATACTGTTGCTGGTATAGAATCACTAGCAAGACGCGGCGCACTTTACTTTAACGTCCATACAGAGGATCACTCATTCTATGGGGAAATGCGAGGTCAAGTTTATCCAGCACAGGCGTAAAATATAGGAAGGATTTACGCAAAACTATCTGTAACGCCGCCATCTTTGGTTTTTTTACCGCCAAGATGGTAGCGTTACGAAGTTTTACGTAAGTCTTGATATATTTGCTATTCTTACTTAGATTTTTCGGGATCGGAGAATGTGTTCTTAAAATTACGACTCCCTCGATATCCAGATGCGTTAGCCAGTTCATCTAAAAATTGCATACCCCTATAAAATTGACCATTAATCTCCCAAGTTGGATATCCTGTAATATTAGCGTCTCGGCATAGATTTGGCTGAGCATTTTTCCCCTTGGGATCGCACTCAATATATTCAATCGTAGCAAATGCTTCTTTGCCAAAAAGCTCCTCCTGTGCGTGGCAGTAAGGACACCAATAAGCACCATACATTTTAACTTTTAGGCTTTGCAAGTGAGCGGCTAATGCCATTTCATCGGGCCCAGAATTAGTAGTAATCGGGGGTGCTTCTTGTTCACCAGATGGTCTTGTGTCACGGGAAATTTCCTTTGCGATCGCGCTAGGAAATCCTTCTGCACCTACTTTAGCTGATGCAGTGGTAAAAGCTGCCAAACTAATTAAAATACCACTCAAACATAAAGGCAATTTGTTGAATTTCATCTTTCAGTTAATAAGATTTGACGAGTTTGCTCAATAGCATCTATAACAGTATTTACCACAAAAACATTCACTGGTGACAAATTACGGAAAAAAACTTTACTTGATTCGTCACTGTTTAACAATATAACTTTTTTATTGGCTTTGATCGCTAGGGCAATTTCGGAAGCAGTACCCGCACCCATACCACAGGCAATAATTACATCAGAAGAGAGAACGTTGATATTATTGCGAGCGCTGCCAATATCAGTCACAATGGCAATGTCTACAGCTTCAGAGGTATAATTAGTATTGTTATTGGGAAGGATACCAACAGTTAGACCGTTTGCTGCTTTTGCTCCTTGATTTGCAGCATCCATAACGCCGCTATTCCAACCCCCTGTTAGCAGCACCCATCCTGCTTGAGCAATGAGCTTTCCCAGTTGATAGGCATTATCCAAATCAGTTGAGGTGGGGTTATTACCAGGCCCCATAACTCCAATAATAATTTTTCTCATATATGAATAAAGTTTCCTTAGAAGAAATTGAACAGATTCGGGACTCTTTGCTAGAAGATTCTCATCTTAACCTCAATTATATGGTTTTGACTGTTAGCGCTTGTCTAATTGCTAGTTTTGGTTTGCTAAGCAACAGTACGGCTGCGATCATTGGGGCGATGATTATTGCTCCTTTGATGATGCCACTACGGGGGTTGGCCTTTGGAGCTTTACAGGGAAATGCTCGGTTATTTCGCCACAGTTTAATCTCGCTAATTGTGGCGACTGGTGTAGGAATTCTGCTGTCTTGTTTTTTGGGTATTATTGTTGATTTGCCGGAATTTGGTTCGGAAGTTCTAGCTCGCACTCAACCTAATTTAATTGATTTAGGTATTGCGGTGGTTGCTGGTGGGATGAGTGGTTTTGCAAAAACGCGACCGAAAGTGGGAGATGCGATGGCGGGAACTGCGATCGCGGTTGCTCTTATGCCTCCTCTTTGCGTTATTGGTTTAAGTCTTTCTCAGGGATATTGGCAGTTTAGCTGGGGAGCTTTTTTACTGTATTTAACTAATCTTTTGGGGATTGTTTTAGCTTGTATGCTAGTCTTTATCTGGGCTGGATATGCAAAAAAAGGGAAAACTAAACGAGCGCTTGCTTATGCTTTTGCTTTGACTGCTGTGCTGGTTATTCCTTTAGGAATTAGTTTCGTACAACTGATTAGACAAGCTCAGTTACAAGCAACTCTTAAAACTCTTTTAGTCAGCCGGACGGTGACAGTTGGTCAGCAGGTAGAGTTGATCAAAACTGAGGTAGACTGGACTGCGAAGCCTCCTCTTGTCCGCTTGATTGTGCGGGCAAATAAACCTTTAACTTCTAAGCAAGTAGATTTAGTAGAACAATTTATTCAGAAGGAAATGAAAAGGCCTTTTCAATTAGTTTTTCAAGTGCGAGAAGTTCAGGAAGTAAGGTCGAAAGATTTTTCTAAGGAGCCAAAAGGTTGGCCTTAATAGGATTTACGCACCCAACCAACTAAAATCAAAAAATTGCTCCGCTAATCATCCCAGCAAGTAGAATGAAGCCAATCCAAACATTTTGACGAAAGATCGCGCCGTAAACTGGTTTCGGTAAATCTTTTTGGCGCAGTTGATTATACTGTAATATCCATAAAATGGCGGCGAAACCAATTCCCAGCCAGAAGCCAAGATGCAATTGCATATTTATGCCTGTTGCTGCTAACAAAACAACGGTCAAAAGAAAGAAGATACCAACGGCGTTGGCGCTGTTATCTCCAAAGAATATGGCACTGGAATTAACTCCCAGACGTTGGTCATCTTCTCGATCGCTCATGGCGTAAACTGTATCAAATCCTAATGTCCAAAATACAGTTGCTCCCCATAAAAAGCCGGTGGGTATTTCTAAACGGGAAACTAACGCACTCCAGCTAATTAATACTGCAAAGCCCCAGGCAATAGATAATACTAATTGGGGGATGGGAAAGACTCTTTTTGCTAATGGATAACAGATAATGATCGGGACGGCTGCTGCACTCAGCCAAAAACTGAGAGGATTAAGATAAAGTGCAAGAACGGCGGCGCAAATAAAGGAAATTAAGGCGACTCCGATACCTGTTTGGATTGTGAGGGCGCGGGAGGCGAGGGGGCGCGATCGCGTCCTTTCTACTTCGGGATCGATATCGCGATCCCAGAGGTCGTTAACGACGCATCCAGCGGCGCTAGTGGCTAAAGTACCTAGCACAATTACGCCTACTAAGGGTGCAGGGGGAGTGCCGCGTCCGGCTAAAAAAACGGCCCAAAGGGCAGGAATCATTAAAATTAGCCGTCCTGCTGGTTTATCCCATCTCAGCAGCCGCATAATAGTAAGCAATTTGGGTTCGGATTTAGGCTCGGATGCAATCATTTTGAATTGTTAATTTTGATTTGATCTGATTTTTACACCAAGGTTGAGAAGGGGCAAGATACCAGTACCACAACTAAAAATTAAAAATTAAAAATTAAAAATTAAAAAATTAAAAGTAGCATAGCACAAGAGGATTTTTAATCTTACATTTTTAATGACCTAGAGATCGCTACAGCCATATTGTAATTGTACAAAATATTTACTTTTATTTAGGCTACGACCTAACAAAATTCGTGGGATAATAAATAGATGTGTTATCTTCCATAAATTCCAATGGTTAGTTCAGTTCCTTTAGTGAGGATGCCTAATCCTTCTGCGGAGCAAAACCGCATTCTTGCCGCCCTGGATATGGGTACAAACTCTTTTCACATGGTGGTAGTTCGTATTGATGTAGCGCTGCCTGCCTTTACAATTATTGCTAGAGAGAAAGAAAGTGTCAGATTGGGGGATTGTGACCCCAAAACTGGCAACTTAAAACGAGAGGTAATGGAAAAAGGAATCGCAACTTTACGACGCTTCCAAGATATTGCTAAAACCTTTAATGCTGAACAAGTAATTGCTGTAGCTACGAGTGCGGTGCGAGAAGCTCCAAATGGTCGCGATTTTCTCAAGCGAATTGGCGATCAATTAGACCTCAATGTTAATTTAATTTCCGGTCAAGAAGAAGCGCGGAGAATTTATCTAGGCGTGTTGTCGGCGATGGAATTCAACAATCAGCCCCATATTATTATTGATATTGGGGGAGGATCTACGGAGTTAATTTTAGGTGATTCTCTAGAACCTCGTTCTCTCAGCAGTACCAAAGTAGGTGCTGTTCGCTTAACCGGAGAATTGGTTAAAACTGACCCGATTAATCGAGATGAGTTTGCGTATTTGCAAGCTTATATTCGGGTAATGTTAGAACGACCGATTGATGATTTATTAGCTAATTTGGATGTTGATGAGTTGCCGCGTTTAGTTGGCACTTCTGGTACTATTGAAACTCTAGCAATTATTAACGCTCGTGAGAAATTGGGGATAGTCCCTAATCCCTTGGCTGGCTATCAGTTAAGCCTCAAAGATTTGCGGGATTTAGTTACTCGCTTTCGCAAGCTTTCTAACTCGGAAAGACTGGCAATTCCTGGGATGTCTGACAGGCGTTCCGATATTATTTTAGCAGGAGCGGTGATTTTACAGGAAGCGATGGCTTTACTGGGGGTGGAGTCGTTGACTGTTTGCGATCGCTCTCTCCGAGAGGGGGTAATTGTTGATTGGATGCTAGCGCATGGTTTGATTGACAATCGCTTGCGATTTCAAAGTTCAATCCGTCAGCGTAGCATTATGCAAATGGCCCAGAAATATGATGTTAATTCTGAATACAGCGAACGAGTTGCAGCTTATGCACTAAATTTGTTTGACCAAACTCAAGGGATTCTCCACAATTGGGGAACAGAAGAAAGAGAATTGCTTTGGGCTGCTGCGATTTTACACAACTGCGGTTTGTATGTCAGCCATTCAGCACATCATAAGCATTCTTACTATTTAATTCGCAATGGTGAGTTATTAGGTTACACTGAAACTGAGATTGAAATTGTGGCAAATTTAGCTCGTTACCACCGCAAAAACAATCCGAAAAAGAAACATGATAATTATCACTCCTTGCCTAAAAAATATCGAGAATTAGTGAATCAATTGCATCCTCTATTGCGGTTAGCAGTGGCATTAGATCGGCGGCAAATTGGCGCAATCTCCGAGATAAAATGCGAATATCACCCAGAAGTTCGAGAATTACACTTGCGGCTAGTACCAGCCGAATTAGATGATGATTGTGCTTTAGAACTCTGGAGTATAGATTATAAGAAACCTGCTTTTGAGGCTGAATATAATCTCAAATTAATAGCCACTTTGGAACCAGTTATTACTAGCCCTTTTTAACGATTTGTAGAAAGAAGCGATCGCCTACGAGTGTTATTTGACCGATCGATAAGAGCGATCGCTTCCTGTGTTGATAAAATAAATCAGAATTGAAAAATTTGGATTCAATAATTACAGAAAATCCTATACCTGTGAACGGCAAGAATAACAATATTGAAACTTCACTAAGATTAGCCAAACAAGAAACGATACGGCAATTGGTAAAAGTTGGTTTAACAGCAGAGCAAATTGCCCAAGTTCTAGATTTGCCACTGGAGGAAGTACAGGAAAAGATGCGATAATAGAGGTAAACGTTGAGTTAAGCGATCGAGCAAAGCCATGAAAACATCAACTCAGGTAAACGATATTTTGCAAGCCATATCTGACCTCGATCTTGAGGAACAGTCTTATATTGCTGAAATTCTTACCAAAAGAACGATCGAATTGAGAAGAAATCAAATAGCCTCAAGAGCTAAAGAAGCTGAGGAGAATTATAGATTGGGTAATGTTCGTGCTGTTACTGTTGAAGATTTGATGAGGGATTCAAGCAATGATTGACCTTATTTCGGATGAGCCGTTCTTACGAATATTGAAAAAGTGGCGAAAGAAGCATCGGCTTGTCTTCAAATTTCTCTCTGACAGCAAAGTGTTACTAATCGATCTTGGAACTCACGATGAAGTTTACTAATTCCATTGATTGAGCTTATTGTGTTGGGGTTTCATCCGCCATAAGAGCGGAAGTATAATGTAATATCGTTTAAATGCTCAACAGCTTATCTGATTTACCGGAAAATAGCAATGTCAAATCCCTTCCTCACTCTCAATTACGAAACTGCCATAGAATCTTTAGGTAGTGATTATTTTGATGAAGTCACCGCCGCTGACTTTCCTCTGCATATCCTCCGCTTCCGCAATGACCAATTATTGCCGATATTAGGACTAGATCCCAAACAAGTAACTGACGAAGATTTTACCACAGCCTTTGGCAAATTTCACTGCGTCCGCCCCTTCCTCGCACTCTGCTATCATGGCTATCAATTCAACGAATATAACCCTTATTTAGGCGATGGTAGAGGTTTTCTATACGGTCAAGTTCGTGGCATTGATGGCAAACTTTATGACTTCGGTACTAAAGGTTCTGGCCGCACTCCTTACTCCCGTACTGCTGATGGTAGACTCACTCTTAAAGGAGGAGTTAGAGAAGTTTTAGCCGCTGAAGCTTTGCATCGATTGGGTGTCCGTACTTCCCGATGTTTGAGCATGGTTGAAACTGGCGATTCACTGTGGCGAGGCGATGAACCTTCTCCCACTCGTTCATCAGTAATGGTACGTTTTAGTCAGTCTCATATCCGCTTTGGAACCTTTGAAAGATTGTATTTTTTGAGACGGAATGATTTAATCAAAAAGCTTCTAGATCACGTTATTCAATACTATTACCCTGAATTACATTTTCAGACAGGCAGAATGCCAGTCCCAGAATCAGAGCAATATGCACTATTTTACGCAGAATTAGTGAAGCGAGTAGCGGAATTAGTTGCTCAGTGGATGGCAGCAGGATTTTGTCATGGAGTGCTAAATACTGATAATATGTCGATTACTGGAGAAAGTTTTGACTATGGGCCCTATGGGTTTATCCCCACATATAAACCTCAGTTTACAGCGGCTTATTTTGACTATTCGGGACTTTACTCCTACGGCAATCAACCATTTATTTGCCATTTGAATTTAGAGAGGCTTCAACAACCGCTAGCTGCTGTAATTGACCAAAAAGATATGCAGGCTGCACTGGCAAAATTTGGTGAATACTATAATGCTAGTTATCAGCAATTAATGCTAAATAGATTGGGTTTCGATCGGTTGCCAGATTCCGAAGCCGAAGAATTGTTGCAACTGACGATTAAACTATTGAGTGAGACTCAGGTAGGCTATCACGATTTCTTTTTAGAATTGAGAAAACAGTTTTCTCAAGATTGGCGTGAGGATAGCAGTCTAATTTTTAAGGACGTTGAACCCGCAGAAATTATCGCACCTTGGCGGCAGCTTTACCATCATCTTTTGCAGACTTTATCGCCTGCGGATATGGAGGAAATACGCTTGCGGTTGCGGCGTTATAACCCCGAACAATCTTTACTTAGAATCATCATTGAGGAAGTTTGGGAATCTATTGCGACTGACGATAATTGGCAGCCATTTTATGAATTAGTTAATCGGATACAAGATACTAATGGGTAATTGGTAATTGGTAATTGGTAATTGGTAATTATTAAGATTAAAACCAAGTTAACGGTTAACAGTTAACAGTTAACCGTTAACCGTTAACTAATCACTGCCTAAAAGAGTAGCTAACAAAGCTTTTTGAGCGTGCATCCGATTTTCTGCCTCATCCCAAACACGCGATCGCGCACCTTCGATCACCGCATCCGTAATTTCCTCATCCCGATGTGCTGGCAAACAATGCAGTACGATCGCATCCTTATCCGCCAACTCCATCAACTTTTCATTCACCTGATAAGGCTGAAAAACGGGAATCCGCATTCTCGCTTCCTCTTCCTGGCCCATACTTGCCCAAACATCAGTATAAACCACTTGCACACCCTGCATCGCAGTTGCCGCATCCGTAGTAATCATCACTTCCGTTTTCCCCTTAGCGATCGCCTTTGCTTGCTTCACAATTCCCGCATCTGGCTGATAATCGCTAGGAGTAGCAATTCTGACATTCATACCTACCATTGCACATCCCAACAGCAGAGAATTAGCCATATTATTGCCATCCCCAAAATACGCCAAAGTCAGCCCTTCAAAACTACCAAAACACTCCTTAACTGTCATCAAATCCGCTAAAACTTGACAAGGATGTTCCAAATCAGTCAGTGCATTAATCACAGGAATCTTAGCGTAATCAGCAAAAGTTTCTAAATCCTTATGTTCAAAAGTTCTGATTGCCACAATATCGAGATATCTATCTAAAACCCGCGCCGTATCGACCAAAGGTTCCCCACGACTTACTTGCGTCACATTCGGATTTAAGTCAATAACTTGACCTCCCAGTTGATACATTGCCACCGAAAAACTCACCCGCGTTCGAGTAGAAGCCTTAGAAAAAACCAGCCCCAAAACCTTATTTCGCTGTAACTTTAACATTCCCGACTTCAGGTTTGCTGCCAGATCCAGCAGATAGTTTAATTCTTCAAAACTTAAGTCTGCCAGACTTAATAAATCCCGCCCTTTTAATGTATCCATCCTTACCTCAAAATATAATTGTTTAGGGAATTACCCGCAAATTACGTAACACCTCCCTCTGGGCGGTTTAGTTACCACCTCGAAGGCGGCATTACGTAACAAAATCACAACTGTTGAATTGCCCGATCGATCTTCTCGCAACCTTCTTCAACTGTTTCAACAATTGCCAATTGACCGCGCAATTCGCCAGCATTAGCGAAGCCCTTAGCATACCATGTTAGATGCTTACGTGCTTGACGAATACCGCTCTCGCCCTTATATTCCCACAACGCCCGCAAATGTTCCTTAGCACATTCCAAGCGCTCAATTGGTGTCGGTAATATCTTTTCCATTCCAGTTTTTAAGAAATAATCAATTTCTCCTACTAAAAATGGATAACCCAAAGTTCCTCGCGAACACATCACACCATCCGCGCCCGTTTCTGCTAAACAATTGACGGCCGCTTCAACAGAAAAAATATCTCCATTAGCAATCACTGGAATCGAAAGAATTTCCTTAACGCGGCGAATCCATTCCCATTTTGCCGGGCCGTTATAACCTTGAGCGCGAGTGCGACCGTGTACAGTAATCATCTGTGCGCCTGCATCCTGCATTCGCTTGGCAAATTCTAAAATAGTAATTTCTTTATCTGACCAACCAATGCGAGTTTTAACAGTAACAGGTACGTTCACAGCTTTAACAACTGAACGCACAATTGCCTCTGCATTTTCTGGATCTCGCAGCAAAGAAGAACCGCCACCATTTTTAGTAATTTTGTTAACAGGACAGCCCATATTAATATCAATTGTATCTGCTCCTTCTTTTTCAGCCATCACCGCCGCCGCTGCCAAAAAATCGGGCCGACAATCAAATAATTGAATGCTAATCGGGCGTTCATTAGGGTCAACTTCCATAATTCTTGGCAGTTGCTTAACGTAATGCAGTCCAGTCGCATTTACCATCTCGGTGTACATCATCGATTCTGGTGCGTAGCGACGTACTAAGCGACGAAATACTAAGTCTGTAACGCCCGATAATGGCGATTGTAAAACGCGGCTTTTGACTTCAAAAGAGCCGATTTTTAGAGGTGTTGCTAATCTTTGTTGTAATTCAGGAGACAAGACAGGCATGATCGATTGTAAGTTATAGCTAGGGGTTAGAGGCTAGGGGCTAGGGGCTAGGGAAAGAAGGGAAAAAAGAGGGAATATAATCAATTTTCAGCCATGAGCGAGTGTCCTAATCGTTTTGGCGATTGCTATACTTATAATATCAATATTTTATCTTAATAATTTGCGGCATCGTGGAATTTGTTGTAATTGACCTACGTTCGCAGGTGAAAGCATTGAGGCCACATCTTCAAGGCTGGACAAAAGAGGAGATAATAATATGGCTCAGTCAGTATGGAAAAGTTGAGGTTTTCGAGTTTAAGCTCAGCAATTCAATCTTTGCGGATTTGCCTGAACATTTTACCTTTACGTCACGCTGTGGTCTTGATTCTGTCTTCTATTTTGGTAATGATAATTCGTTACAAGTCATTTATCAATGGGAAAGTTAACATTGCCTAAAGTCAATAGAATAAGATTTGACTTTTCGTAATGTATGATGCTCTCTACAATCAAAAGTGCCGTGATGCGATCGCTTGAGAGCGATCGCGCCTACTCACCCCCTAACTCTCACCCTCACCCACCGCAAGCAACTCCTGAAAATCCAATATAGAAGGAATCGCGATCGCTTCCCTTAGCAAACGGCGCAACACAGACATATCAGCTATCATATTAACAGCTTGCCTCACCTCTAAAGGCACAATTTCAAACCGAGCTTCTAAGATTTCAAGCACAGACTCACGAGCATTTTGCAATGCGCCTCGCTCAGCACCCTCTTCCATTGCCATCTCTTCAATTTGACTCAAAAAACGCATCGATCTATCCTCCTGATAACGCCTCAAATCATTTTTAAATTGCTGTTCTAACTCTACTGGCAACCTCATCATTCTATCAATAAAACGGAACAAATCGACCACCTCATCTCTACTATAACCTCTGTCAAATAAACTCCTCACCAAACTCCACTTCCACAATTTCCTCTCTTGCGGTAAACCCCGCGTCACCTGCGTCTTCAAATGAGCCATCACCATCACAGCGAAAGGATTTCTACTACTCTCTAAGCTCTGCCATTGACTTTCATAATCTAACAGTTTCGCAATCGGAAACTCCAGACTCACCCGACAACCACCCAAAGCATAGCCGTAACTAGATGGTCGCCAAGATGCCTGCTCATCCCCCAACACTGCTAAACTGATCGCTGAACGCTCATAACGGTCAAAAGTCCTGTAATTATATTGATACATCCGCTTAGCAAAGTCAGACTTAACTTGGCTCTGCACCTCCACATGAATCAACACCCATGCTTCTTCCCCATCTCGCAGCCACACCTGAAACAACTTATCAGCAAAACGCTTTCCTGAGTCCCCCTCCCCAACAATCTGTTGCAATTCTTGTTCTAGAGATTGAGGCGGAATGCTCCAATCAATTAATCCATGAACTTCGGCGAAAAAAAATGCCAAAAATGCTTCAAAATAGATATCTAGCGCCTGTTTCCAAGCCCCATCAAAATCAGCTTGTAGTTCGCTCACCCTAACTCCTGTTCGTTCCAATATTGCTTTATATCATCCATCATCATAAAATAAAGAAATGGACTCAATTCAACTCACTGGAATTCGCTGCTACGGATATACTGGCTACCTACCAGAAGAACAAGTCTTAGGTCAATGGTTTGACGTTGATGTTACTCTCTGGCTGGACTTATCTAAACCAGGAAACAGCGACAAAATCGAAGATACTCTCGACTATCGCACCACCATAGCCACTGTTAAGCAGCTAGTTAAAACCTCTAAATTTGCCTTAATAGAACGCCTAGCAGATGCAATTGCCCAAGAAATATTACAGCAGTCTTCTTTAGTGGAAAAAGTCAAAATTAATTTATCAAAACCCGCCGCCCCCATACCCGACTTTGGTGGCAAAATTACCTTAGAAATTACGAGAACTAAAAACGGTTAACTATTAACAGTTAACGGTTAACAGTTAACCGTTAACTGTTAATAGTTACCATTTCAAGAGATTAAACTCTTCCATGTCAACAGTATCGCGGTTACGGTAAATAGTCAGCACAATTGCCAAACCTACCGCCGCCTCAGCAGCAGCTACAGTTAGCACAAACACTGTAAATACCTGACCCTTAATATGTACCGGGTCTAGGAAATTAGAAAATCCCATCAAATTGATATTAACAGCATTGAGCATCAGCTCAATTGACATCAGCACCCGGACTGCATTTCGGCTAGTAATCAAGCCGTAAATGCCAATACAAAACAAGGCCGCACCTAGTAACAGAAAATACTGGAGTTGTAATTGCATAAAATTCTTGATTCTCTCCCATTAAAATTACTAAAAACTAGAATAGTAACGCCACCCTACTAAAGATTATTTAATCGCTATTAGGGCAGCATTACTATCATTTTTTGACATCTGACGAACTACCATCGCCCGAGACAGAAACCAATTCACGAGGTCTTTCTGCCAAGGTCAAAACAGGTTGCTTAAGTGGCTGTCCGGCTATTTCATCCGGTAAGTAGTCGCGGCGAGCTAAAATAATTGCTCCCACCATTGCCATCAACAAAAACACCGATGCTAGCTCAAATGGTAGCAAAAAGTCAGTGAAGAAATGCTTGCCAATTACTACAATAGAACTCTCACCCGCAGGTAAGGTTGCTGTTGAAATAGCCCAGGGTGTTGATAATACCATTGTTCCCAAAAGTGCAAACAATGCTACACAAACTACAGCAGTTGCAGCTTTTCGCACCCAAGCATTGGAAATCGCTCGAAAGTCTTCTCGCTTGTTTACCAACATAATGGCAAACAAAATCAAGACGTTAACAGCTCCCACGTAAATCAAAACTTGGGCCGCTGCTACAAAGTCAGCGTTGAGCAAAAGGTATATTCCCGCAATGCTCATAAACACTCCAGCTAATAAAAAAGCTGAGTAGACGATATTGGAAAACAGCACTACACCCAAAGCTGCTGCAATCATCATTACGGCTAACAGGCCGAACGAAACAATCTGAACCCCTTCTGCTAGATTCACAATTTAGTCCCTAATTCCTAATTGTTAGTGGTTAGTTGCTAATTGTTAGTTGTTAGTGGTTGAGTGGTAATTGGTAATTGGTAATTGGTAATTGATAATTGGTAATTGGTATCTTAATACTATCAACTATCAACTATCAACCATCAACTAACAACTAACCACTAACAATTAACTAACAACTAATTTGTTTTTTCTGCATTTTCCAGAATCTCTTCTGGGCGTAAACCAGCACGCCGAGCCGTGTGTGACACTTCATGCGGATCGTTTACTCCTTTCGGTAAATAAGCAAATTCTCGCATTGGCGAAACCATCGGATCGTCTGTAACTTTGTAAGGCAAGCGACCTAAAGCCACATTGTCAAAGTTTAATTCGTGGCGCTCGTAAGCCGCTAATTCATATTCTTCTGTCATCGACAAACAGTTTGTCGGACAATATTCTACACAGTTACCGCAGAAGATACAAACTCCGAAATCAATACTGTAGTGCTTGAGTTGTTTCTTCTTCGTTTCCTTGTTAAATTCCCAATCCACAACGGGTAAGTTTATCGGACAAACCCGTACACAGACTTCGCAGGAAATACACTTATCAAATTCAAAGTGAATTCTGCCCCGAAACCGCTCTGAGGGGATGAGTTTTTCGTAAGGATACTGCACTGTAATCGGACGGCGGCTCATGTGGTCAAAGGTGACGGATAGACCTTGACCGATATACTTAGCTGCTTGCAGACTATCTTTGGCGTAATCGCTAACTTGTTTGAGGAATTTTAGCATCGTGTTCTCTCTTTGAAGGAAGAAGGAAGAAAGAAGAAGGAAGAAGAGAGAAGTATGAAATTTAATAGTTCACACTTCATATTTCACACTTCTTGCTTAGCCGCCAAATGCAAAGGGGAAGGTAAGTTTTAAAGCTGCTGTCAACAGTAGGTTTACTAGAGACACGGGCAATAAAAACTTCCAGCCCAGGTCTAGTAATTGGTCAATCCGAACTCGTGGGAGCGTCCAGCGTAAAAGAATTGCCAGAAACAGCAAGAAGTAAGCTTTCAGCAGCGTCATCGTGATGCCGAGAGTTGCTGTAATTACTTGCAACCAAGGAGTTGTATCGCTCACTCCTAGCAAGTTTCCCAGCAGTTCTACGGGAATTGGGCAATTCCAACCGCCCAGATACAAAACTGCTACTAACAGGCAAGATAGGAGGAGGTTGACATAGGAAGCGATGTAATACAAGGCAAATTTCATGCCTGTATATTCAGTTTGGTATCCTGCGACCAATTCTTCCTCTGCTTCGGGGAGGTCAAAGGGTAAGCGTTCGCATTCTGCCAGTGCTGCTATCAAGAAGATGATAAAACCGGCAGGTTGTCGCCAGAGATTCCAGCCGAGAATGCCGTAGCCAGATTGTTGTTGCACGATATCGATCGTACTCAGGCTATTGGACATCATTGCGATCGCTAATACTGACAATGCCAGAGGAATTTCGTAACTAATCGACTGAGCAGCGGCTCTGAGTCCACCCAGAAGCGCATATTTATTGTTGGAGGCATAGCCCGACATCAGCAGGCCGATCGGCTGAATGCTACCCAGGGCAATCCATAGAAAAACCGCTGTCCCTATGTCAGCGATTACCAAATTTTGTCCAAAGGGAACGATTAAGTAGGACAGAAAAACTGGAATCACAACAATCATCGGGCCCAATGTAAACAGCAATGGGTCAGACAATGCGGGGACGATATCTTCCTTGAAAAGCAGTTTCAAACCATCGGCAAGGGGTGCGAGCACTCCGAGAGGCCCGATAAATTCTGGCCCGATGCGCTGTTGGGCAGCGGCCGAGATTTTCCGCTCTAGCCAGACGGCGACGAGTAAGCCGACTGAGGCTCCCAGAATCACTACTAACATCGGCAGCGGTAGCCACACCAGTTTGGCGATATCCCCTGGCAAGCCCAAATTGGTTAGGGCTTGTACAAAACTTCCTTGTAAGTCTATTCCTGCATTCATTTGGCCAGCTTCAGACTCATCACATATAATTTTGAACTGTTGCGCCGCAAGCGTTGCACTACTTGAGTGGGCTTGCGGAACTTCTGTAAAGATTTTGTAATGCTTTACCGCCTAACAGTATACCGTTCCAAAGCGTAGGCAAACGCGGGCAACCGTGAAATTATACTTATAACTAGGGGCTAGGGGCTAGGGGCTAGGGGCTAGGGAAGGAGAGGGGGAGAGGGGGAGCAGAGGAGTAGGGGGAGATGGGGAAGATGAGTAATTAGCCATTAGCCATTACCAATTACCAATTACCAATTACCAATTTAACTCCGTTTTTCAATCGGCGTATAAGGAACTCCATGCTCCCCTGTATAGATTTGAGTCGGTCGATAGATGCGGTTTTCGTGTAGCTGTTCTCTCCAGTGAGCTAGCCATCCCGCAACCCGTGCGATCGCAAACACTGGCGTAAACAAATCCGTTGGAATCCCCATTTTTCGGTAAACCAAACCTGAGTAGAAATCTACATTCGAGTAAATTCCTTTGTGACCCAGTTTTTCCTCTACGACTTCCTCTAATTTCAGAGCAATATCGTAATACTTATCATGGCCAAATTTCTCAAACAGTTGTTCTGCTAATCCTTGAAGAATGGTTGCTCTGGGGTCTTTCACTTTATAGACTCGGTGTCCAAAACCCATGATTTTGTGTTTGTTTTCCACACACTTTTCTACATAGGCTCGTACATTTTCTGGAGAGCCAATTTCTTCGAGCATATCAATTACTTCTTCATTCGCTCCCCCATGCAGCGGCCCCGCTAGAGTTCCTACTGCTGAAGCAACCACTGCATAAGGGTCTGTGAGGGTGGAAGCTGTCACCATTGCCGAAAATGTAGACGCATTGATCGTATGTTCGGCGTGGAGGGTGAGGCAAACATCAAAAACGTAAGCGGCCAAGGGATCTGGTTCCCGCTCGTTGAGCATATACAGGAAGTTGGCGGAGTAGTCCAAATTATCCCTTGGTTGTACGGGATCGTTGCCTTTTCGCATTAACTGGAATGCCGCTACCATTGTGGGAATTTTCGCTAGCAGCCGCACTACTGCTTCCCGGACATATTCTTGATTGGGCAGAGCCCGACGGGAATAGAATAAGCCCAAGGCGGCTGCGGATGCTTGCAGAGCGTCCATTGGATGGCCCGTTTCTGGGAAGCATTTCATCATGTCCCGGATGCGGTATTTGACTCGTCTGTGATACCGAATTTGGTGCTCAAAGGCTGCAAGTTCTTCTTTTGTTGGTAATTTCCCCCATATTAATAAATATGAAGTTTCCAGAAACGAACTTTTGGCTGCGAGTTCTTCAATACTAATTCCCCGATATTCCAGCAAGCCTTTTTGTCCATCGACGTAGCTAATGCTGGACAAGGTAGCGGGTACACCTTCTAAACCTGGCTTGAAATCGCCGATGACAACCATGAGATTACCCTTTGTGCGAGCTGAACCTACTCAAGTTACATTACCAGAAAGTTTTGTGGTGTCGCCTATTTAACAAGTGTTATTTTACAGGTTTTAGGGTTAAGCCTAAATTGCTGGCTCTCTCTAACTGTGCAACAGGGGGGTTACGATCCCAGTAAGAATTTGGGGGGAGTGAGCCAGAACATTTGGCTACGACTTACTGGGGAGCCTGTTTGGGGGAGGATGAGGCCGATGATGCCTGCTTTTTTCAGGATCAGGGCATCGCGCGATTCGCCCCAGAGTAATATTTCGGCCCAGTTGGCTAAATCTGGCTGGTGCCCAATGAGGGCTAGGTTAGTTCCACCGTTTATTTGCCATTGCTGATACCAGTCTAGCCAGGTTTGGATGTCTCCTTCGGGGGCTAGGGCGGCGGATTGTTCTATTTGGGAACTTAAACCGACTGATTGTAGGATTTGGGCTGTGGCTTTGGCTCGTGTCAGGGGGCTGGTAAGGATGAGGTCGAAGTGAAGGCCGAGTTCGAGGAGGCGATGGGCTATTTTTTTTGTTTTGCGATCGCCTTCTTTGGTGAGGGGGCGCTCCTCGTCTGTGGGCCAATCTTCGCGATCGGCGGCTATGCCATGACGGATCAGGTAAAGTTCTTTATTAACCACTAATTGCTAAATCCTAAGTATATATTAATCTGTGTCACTATTTTTGCTTGAAAACTACCAGGGTAATGTCATCATAAACTTTTTCTGTATTAATATGCAGCCGCAGATCGGCAATGACGGCTTGCCTAATTTCATCAGCAGTAAGTTGCCAGCTTTGTTTGACAACCTCCATTAGGCGTTCTAAACCGTATTGCCTTTTTTCCAAATTGGGAGCTTCAGTAATACCATCAGTATATAGTACCACCACATCTCCTGATTGTAGTTGTACCTTATTTGACCCAAAAAAACGAGCAATGTCAGCTTCTAAACCAATAGGGAAACCTAAATTTTCTGTATCAACGATCTCCACTAACGGCTGACCATCGCTGCCGCCACGCACGATGATTATATCTTCATGTTGCCCGCTAAAAGTCAGAGTTCCCCGCTCGTAATCTAGCAAAGAAAGACTCAAGTGTTTATCAGAATTCATTCGCTGCACATTTTCATAAATTGTGGAATTTATGGTGTTTAAAATTTTCTCAGAGTCAGTTTCATTATGGGCTAGCAATGTTCGCAGCGCCGTTTGTACCATAATCATTAACACTCCGCTTTCCAAACCGTGTCCTGTGACATCGCCGATGCTGATTTTGATGCGACCATTTTTCCGCACAATGTCATAGTAGTCGCCGCCAACTTCGTCAGCGGGTTCCATAAATCCTGCGATATCTAATTCTGGAATTTGACTGAGTTCCTCTGCTTTGGGCAAAATCATTTGTTGTAGTTTCCGCGTCACTTCTAACTCAGCGCTCATGCGGATATTTTCAGCTTTTAGACGATTATTAAGTGCGATAATTTCTTGATTGGCTTGGGCGAGTTCGGCAGTACGGTTCACAACTTTAGCTTCGAGGGTGTCAAAAGATTCTTTCAACTGGTAACTCATGCGGTTGAAAGTATCAGCGAGAATGCCGACTTCATCTTTACTGCGAACTTTAACAGTCTGATTTAATTGTCCTTCGGCGATCGCTTCTGCCCCCGCAACCAGTTCTGCGATCGGCGAAGTCAGCCGCCGCGCCAGCCACCAACCGATGCTCACTGCTAATGGTAATGTTGCCAAAAATGTGATCAGAGCCGCGTTTCTCGCCTGAATTTCGCTCTGAAGCACCCCAGAAGCGTCCAATTCGATCGCTAGTACGCCTTCCCGCCGCCCCATCGCGTCCACAATCGGTACGTAACCCGATAAGATCGCATTTCCAGCTTGGTTTTGCATCAGAGTATTTTCTACCATCGGCCCGGAAATATTGCTCAAACCACCTTTCAACAGAGGTGTCAACTTCGTAAGGGTTTCACCGACAGTGGCGTTCGGGTTGGGTGGGGGGGAATAATCGATTACATAGACGATGTTGCCGTTGGGCTGCTGGCGGAGGGTATAAACTCGTTTGATACCTTTGGTTGCTGCTTGAAAGGCTTGGAGGCGCTGGCGAAGGATCTGATAGTAAGGGCGCTGCTGATCGCTGTAGGTGACAACAAGGGAATGGTAGTCACTATCCATTTGGGGGGCGGCTAGGCTGACGAGATCCAGGAGGCGATCGCTTATGGCGTGACGTTGGGCTTTCCGCAAGTGCAGGTAAAGGTTTGCTGTCAGTGCTCCAGCGACGAGTACAATCAAGATGGAATAGGCGGCGGTGAGTTTAGTGCTTAATCCCCAACCCCGGTGTTTGGCTTTGATAAATTTGAAGTTTTTCATCTTATTAGGGCTTACGCATTTTTACCAAAATACGTCATTGCAACTCAAGCACAGTCAAGCCTAGCCAAGTTACCACCTTTATTGCTCAGTGATTGAAACCGCTGGTAGACAAGCAAAATTCGCCCATGCTGACTAAAGACTAAAGGGGGATTTTAAGCCGGATTTGGTATTAAACAATTTGTATGTAGTTGTGTTTTAACTCTAAATCACAACTACGGACATTTAACTAAATTATTAAATTATTTAATTAACTAGCTACTGCTTTTAATTAGCAATTAGCAATTAGCCGTTAACTCTCAACAATTAGCAGCATTGTTTATGGATTCAAGCCGAGGGACGCTCGGTAAGCAGCGCGTTGCTTCTCTCTTCCCATTTTATTTGTAATTTCTTCCCATCCATTATTAATTTTCTCTACCGCTTCGTCTCTGGTAATTTTTCCAGCCAGGAAATCGGCAATATTTTGATCTAAAACTTCTCCTTGATAACGGTTGTTTTCAGGAATTCGCAGGTCAAGTACGATATTTGGACTTCTTAGACTAACACCGATCGCACCAAGGTACTTGCTAGCAGCTTCAAAACTCATGCCTGCTTTTAGCCAGGGTTCGCGGTTGGTAAACTGGGAGGTGCGGTAGGGATTGAAACCTGTTACTCCAATGGTTACATCGGTATTGGCTTGGGCTGGTTGGCTGAGGTAAGATATGAAAGCGTAACCTGCATCTTTGTGTTTGGGGGGGGCGGCGTTGTTAATAGCTCCAACCCAACCGCCAAAGGCTGCATAAGGAGCGTGATTGACATCGTTAATAGCAAAAGGACAAGTAAGTTTGTCGCAAGGTATTAATTTGCCAGTGGCGCGATCGAGCACTTTTTTAGTTCCTGGTAATATGACGGCCCCTACTTTGTCTTTGACTTTGGAGTTAGGCGCGATCGCCAAGGTGCCAATATCACCCCAGTCTAAAGTTAATGCACAGCGACCAGCTATAAAGGAACTACGAGAGTGTTCTACGTCAAAATTCAACTCGTCAGGCGGGCCGTATTTTACTGTTTCCTTGTAGATATCTAGAGCAGCGGCTACAGCTTCATTATTGACTAACGGCTTCATAGTGTCTGGATCGAAAAATGCGCCTTGCTGAGTACCCTGACTTTGGACAAAGGAAGTGACAATAGACCAAAATATCGAGAAGGATTGGGAGTTAGACTTTTTAGAGGTGCAGGAACCGTAATCGGGAGTGTTATCGTTGTTCAAGTCGCGGTTATGAAACTGTTTAGCGATCGCCAGATAGTCTTCCCAAGTTTCCGGGGGATTGATATTTGCTTGTTCCAGTAAATCTGTCCGGTAGTAAACCATCTGAAAGTCGCCGTCTAGGGGAATGGAGACAATTTTGCCTTGATAAGTCGAACTGAAGTCGCGGAAAAATGGGGCGATGTCATTCCAATCAATGGCAGTGTCAGTCGCGACTCGCTGAGTTAACTTTTCCAAATATCCAGAGGTGGCATAGTCCACCATCCATTGAGGCGCGAAGACAAGGACATCATATTTGTTAGTTCCTTGACTCAAATCCTGCTTGATTTCCTCATACAATTTCCCAAAGGGAAACATGACGACATTTACCTTTGCTCCTGTGAGTTTCTCAAATTCAGGAACTCGTCGTTTTATGGGCTCTGCGATCGGCGGTAGATCGCGAGTTACTAAGGTAATGGTTGTGCCATCAAACCGGGTGACAGGAACCGGAGAATTCTTAATAGTAGAATTGCTAGTATAGCTGCTAGTAGAGTTGTTAGTAATAGAGGGCTGAGGGCTGTTTTCTGTGACTGGTGGTGCTTGACAGGCGGTAGCGATTCCTCCCCACAGAGTAACTAATCCAATTAAAATTTTTCTAGTTCTCTTAGGCCGTTGTAAACGGTTTGTAGTTTGAGAGTGCATCTAATATAATTCCTTGCCTACTTTTCTGGGTACGCGATAATTATTGTAACGTCGCCCTCTGGACGGTAAGCTGTTATACATCTAAATTACCTATTCCAAAATTGTCAATCCTTTGTGGTGCGAGCCGGAGAGTTCGCTAGGGTAGTATGGTTTAAATGCAGAACAGCTTATCTTTACCGCCCAGAGGGTGGCGTTACGTGAATGCGTAAGTTTTTAACTAATAACAAACAACAAACAACAAACAACTAACAACTAACAACTAACAACTAACAACTAACAATTACCTTCCCATATTCCGCTTCAGTTGCTCAATTTCCTCATCTGTTTCCCAGCGTTTAAACTTTTCTTCTAAAAGATCGGATTGGTTCCCGGAACTATAATTACTGCTTTGGTTCCAACCTTTAGTATCCCAGCGTTGATCGTTTTGATTAGTGGTAGCAGTCGCAGTAGCAGTTGCAGTTGCTGCTGCTGCTGTTGCTGCTTCCGCTGCTTTAGCCCGCACTTCTTGACGGCGCACTTGGATTTGCCGATAAAGTTCTTTGGATTTAGCAATGCGCTCTTTACATCCTTGCATTTGACCCCAGCGTTGATTTCCTTGACGCAGTAGAGCAGCCTCTCGTTCTTGAGCTGCTTGAGCTAAATCTACTCTATTTGCGGCTTTAGCTTTTTCGAGACGAGAGTGCCAGCGTTGGATTTCTTGAGCTGTAGCCAGAATTTCTTCCTGTAACTTTTTTTCTTGTCGTTGCAGATCGGCAATAAGGCGCAAGGTGTCTTCTTCTTGTTCCCGTAATTGTTCTTCTAGCGCCTGCAACTCTAGATGCGGATTATTTCGCAAGAACTCTTCTAATCGTGTTTCTAGAAAGCGGCTGAAATCGTCGAATAAGCCCATGTTGATAGTTAATAGTTAGTTAACAGTTAACCGTTAACAGTTAACCGTTAACAGTTAACTACCAATTTTAAAACTTCTGTCCGACAAAAATAGAGCGGACTTCACCACCTTTACGGATAACCGCTTCCTGATTTTTGACTTCTGCTAATGTCCAACCACTAGCACCAATGCTTTCGCCTACATAGATCCGGCGGGCTACGCCCTCAATCTCAAACAGGGCGGCGGAGCGATCGCCTAGTTCTAAAATCCCTACTAGAGTATGAATCGTAGTTGGGGCTTCACTCGCAGGAGATGACTCTGCTGGTGTTGACTCTGCTGGTTGGGGAGCAGTTGAGGCTTCCGGGGCGGCTTCTGGTTGACGTTCAGGTTCGCGAGCTAAGATTCTTCCTGAAGACGGTGCAGCTTCCGGGCTAACTACTGGAGCTGAGGGAGTTACTGGCGCTACATTAGTTCGGGGAATTGCTGGAGTTGTAGGTAATACCCCACTTGTTGTCGGAGAGGCCGAGGAGGGCGCTGTTTTAGGAGCAGCCGCCGGGGGAACAATTACTACTTGGGTAGGAGGTGTCCCTGGCTGAGCGGAGACTTGCTGTATGGCATCTGCAACGCGGTTGATGGCTTGCGCGAGGCCGGCAGTTGGGGGAGGAGAACCGGGAACTGGAATCGCTGGCAGGTTGGTTGTGACTGGTGCTCCGGGAAGGTTAGGATTTTGCAGTTTGGGTTGTGTTGCTTTTTTTTGGTCGAGGGCATCAAGGGCTTGCTGCATATAGATTCCAAACTGGGAATCTGCCTCTGCTTTTGCCTCTGTAGCTGCTTGGGATGCTGAGACAGTAGGGGTAGAGACTACAAATCGCCGCATTCCGCTTCTGCTTGCTAGCCACAAGCCTAATGTGAGTAATAGGGAGGCAAAGGCTGCTCCTAAGAGGATTCTGTCAAAGGATTGTTTGGCTTGCTGCTTTTTGGCGACTAATATGGCGTGACGCGCGATCGCTTCGGTATCGATGCTGTCTTCTTGAGACGGCATCGATGGTGTGGACAAAATAATTTGCGGTACTGCGATCGGTTTAAGGGAGACGAATTCTGCCTGCACTGGTTCTGTGGGCAGACCGGCACTACTGTCTAGCGCTCGGTCAACGTCTTCAAATAGTTCGTCCATCAATCGCTCTGCATAGGAATCAACCAAACCCGTTTGGTTGGCGATCGCCTCTTCTGCTGGCTCTAGGGCTAGCTGTTTAGTCATTACGTTCTGAGACATAAATTTTGTTCCTCCCGCTCCTCAATAACCCCGACTCTGCTTTAATCCAGACTTCTTATAGGATACTTTTAAAATTTACTACTAGCGCTATCTCTTTAACATCATTGATTTTATCCAATTTCATCATAATTTTTTTAGGGGCTGGGGAAGAAGGGGCTAGGGGCTAGGGGCTAGGGGCTAGGGGCTAGGGACTAGGGGAAGAAGCAGGGCTGTTTCATTCTCGGAAAAACCGCGATTTTGTAGGGTAGTGCCCCCGTGCCTACCCATCACCAACCATCAAATGAGGGTTTCAGACTCTGGGCGGGCAGCCAATCGGCACCGCCCCTACCGAGAATGAAACAGCCCTGGGGGAAGAAGGGGCTATAGCAACCGCCAAGGCGGTTAGGACATAATTATTGCTTCCACCCTTACTACCTTCTACCTTCTGCCTCCTGTCTCCTGCCTCCTCTTAGGGATTCCCTTGACAGATTGCGGTTTTATTTGTTAACTTAATCATAGTCGGTATGAGTACGTTTTATTGAAGCTGTTTATTTTTTATCAACTGCTATGGTTAAGATTGTTGGGATTGGCGGAAGTTTGCGAGCTGGCTCCCATAGCCAGATGGCTTTGAATGCGGCAAGCGATCGCGCGACGGCATTGGGCGCAGAAGTGGAGATATTGGATTTGCGATCGCTGAATCTCCCTTTTTGCAACGGCGAGGATAACTATCCTGACTACCCGGATGTAGAGCGGTTGCGGAATGCCGTTAAGCAGGCTGATGGTTTGATTTTGGCAACACCGGAGTATCACGGTAGCGTTAGCGGCGTGATTAAAAATGCGCTGGATTTATTGAGTTTTGAGCATTTGGACGGGAAAGTTGCGGGTGCAATCAGTGTTTTGGGCGGTCAGTCCAATAACAATGCTCTTAACGATCTGCGGGTAATTTTGAGATGGGTACACTGTTGGGTAATACCCGAACAGGTCGCGATCGGTCAAGCTTGGAAAGTTTTTAGTCCTGATGGCAAATTGTTGGATGAGAAGCTATCTCAACGCTTCGATCAATTCACCCAGAGTTTAGTAGAAAATACTCGCAAATTGCGGGGAGTTTCGTAGGATCGGGGCGGGTCATACCCGCCTGATATAGAAAAGCTAAATTATTGCAGGAATAGCTATACTTGCTTGCGTTGCTTTCAATGAAGAGTTCGGTGGCACGAGCGATCGCTTAAACTTAGCCCCGCAGGATAAATGTGTCTGGGGGTCATTAATTTGATGGTAAATTCTGTACAGTGAAGGAGTTACATAAATATCCTCCGGCTTTTTGTCCGAAGGAGTATAAGCACTTCCATAAAACATGGCTTTCTCTTCGATTATTCGTACCATTGGGCGATCGCAACTAGCAGCAGAACTCCTCACCCAACTAAAACGGCACCGGTGTTTGCAACTTTCCGGTGTCGCCCGTTTGCCCAAAGGTTTGACAGTTTCAGCTCTAGCACAGCAAGAAGGGCGAAATTTACTTGTAGTAGCGGCAACTTTAGAGGAAGCAGGGCGCTGGGCCTCTCAACTTGAGACGATGGGTTGGCAAGCTGTTCACTGTTACCCGACTTCGGAGGCATCCCCTTACGAGGTATCTTACTCCGAGCAAAGTGAAATGACCTGGGGGCAAATGCAGGTTTTAGCGGATCTGCTGAGTGGGGAATTGGGAGCTCTTGAGCAGGGGGGCGGAGGGGCAGAGGGACAGGGGGGCGGAGGAGCAGAGGGGCAGGGGAGCGGAGGAGCAGAGGGGCAGGGGAGCGGAGGGGCAGAGGAGAGAGTTCCGTCTTCTATCTCCCCATCTCCCCTGCTCCCCCGCTCCCCCGCTCCCTCCCGCTCTTCCCCTTCGATCGCCATTGTCGCTACAGAAAGGGCTTTGCAGCCTCATTTACCGCCTGTATTGGCTTTTAAACCATTTTGCCTGAAATTAAAGCGGGGTATGAGTTGGGATTCTAGGGCAGTTGACCTGAAACTGGCTATGATGGGATACGATCGCGTTTCTCTGGTGGAAATGGAGGGACAGTGGAGCAGGCGCGGCGATATTGTTGATGTCTATCCAGTGGCGGCGGAGTTGCCAGTGCGGTTGGAGTGGTTTGGGGATGAGTTGGAACAAATGCGGGAATTTGACCCATCTACCCAGCGATCGCTTGACAAAATTAATCAGTTGGTTTTGACTCCTACGGATTTTAGCCCAATTATTGCTGCTGCTCTTCAAGCTAGCGGCGAGGGGGAAGGGGAAGGGGAAGGGGAAGGGGAAGGGGAAAAGTTATCTTCTAAAGTGCCGCGAAGGTTGTTGGGTAAGGCTTTTGAGCAGCCAGCTTGTTTGTTGGATTATTTGCCTGAGAATACGTTAGTGGCTATTGATGAACCAGGTCAATGCCAAGCTCATAGCGATCGCTGGTTTGAAGTAGCCCAAGAACATTGGAGAATTGAGAATGAAAATTTGGAATTACCCAAAATTCACCGCTCTTTTGCTGATTCTTTGGCAAATGTCGAAGTATTCGATCGCATTTCCCTCACAGAATTAGCAGAAGATGCTTCAGCTCAAAAGTCAAAAACGCCCAGCGTTGGGAGTGCAACGAAGCAATCTCAAAGCTCTATTAATTTAGCCAGTCGTCCCGTACCGGTGATGCCGCACCAATACGCGAAACTGGCAGAAATGGTCAGACAAGAGCGCGATCGCGGCTTTTCTATTTTTCTAGTTTCAGCTCAACCTAGCCGTTCTGTTTCTCTGCTATCAGAGCATGACTGTCCCTCTCAATTCATCCCCAATCCTCGCGACTATTTAGCGATTGACAAACTACAAGCCCAACACTTGCCGATCGCCTTAAAATACAGCGGAGTTGCCGAGTTAGAAGGTTTTATTCTCCCTACTTTCCGGTTAGTTGTTGTCACCGATCGTGAATTTTACGGTCAACACTCCCTAGCTACTTTTAGCTATATCCGCAAGCGGCGGCGTGCGGCTTCTAAACAAGTTGATCCTAATAAACTTAGTGCTAATGATTATGTAGTTCATCGACAGCATGGAATTGGCAGATTCCTGAGATTGGAAAGCCTGACAATTAATCAAGAAACTCGCGAATATTTGGTGATTCAATATGGAGACGGGACGCTGAGAATAGCGGCCGACCAATTGGGCGCACTATCTAGGTTTCGGACGGTGGGCGATCGCGCTCCTGAACTCAACAAACTTAGCGCTCAAACTTGGGAAAAAACTAAGGCAAAAGTCCGCAAATCGATTAAAAAATTAGCGGTAGATTTGCTGAATCTTTACGCGAAAAGAGCGCAGCAAGTAGGTTTTGCTTTCCCGCCAGATATGCCTTGGCAACAGGAATTAGAGGATTCTTTTCCCTATCAACCTACTCCCGATCAGTTGAAGGCGACTCAAGATGTGAAACGCGATATGGAAGGCGATCGCCCGATGGATCGCCTGGTCTGTGGTGATGTTGGTTTTGGCAAAACGGAAGTGGCGATCCGCGCAATTTTTAAGGCGATTACTGCTGGCAAACAGGTAGCAATGTTAGCGCCAACAACGATTTTAACTCAACAACATTATCACACTCTCAAAGAACGTTTTGCACCTTATCCGATTGAAGTTGGTTTACTAAATCGTTTCCGTACTGAAACTGAACGCCGGGAGCTTCAAAGGCGCTTGGCCAGTGGTGAATTAGATGTAGTTGTGGGAACTCAATCTATTTTAAGCAAGGGAGTTAAGTTTAAAGATTTAGGCTTAATGGTGGTGGATGAAGAACAGCGATTTGGAGTTAAGCAAAAAGAAGCTATCAAAGCGTTGAAAACGATGGTGGATGTGTTAACACTCACCGCAACTCCGATTCCTCGAACTTTATATATGTCACTTTCTGGGATTCGGGAAATGAGTATAATTGCGACACCACCGCCTACCCGCCGCCCAATTCAAACCCATTTAGCTGCTTACGATCCAGAGGTAGTAAGAACTGCAATTCGCCAAGAATTGGATCGGGGGGGTCAGGTGTTTTATGTAGTACCCCGGATTGAGGGAATTGATGATTTAGCAGCACAATTGGGGGTGATGGTTCCGGGGGCAAAAATTGCGATCGCGCATGGTCAAATGGATGCTTCGGAACTGGAAGCGATTATGCTGGCTTTTAGTGCTGCGGATTTCGATATCCTCGTTTGTACGACAATTATTGAATCAGGTTTGGATATTCCCCGCGTCAACACAATTTTGATTGAAGACGCACAAAGATTTGGTTTAGCTCAACTTTACCAATTACGAGGTCGCGTGGGACGGGCGGGGGTACAGGCCCACGCTTGGCTATTTTATCCCAATCAAAATCGCCTTACAGATGAAGCACGTCAGCGGTTGAGAGCGATTCAAGAATTCGCACAATTGGGATCGGGGTATCAATTGGCAATTCGAGATTTGGAAATTCGCGGTGCTGGTGATATTTTGGGAGCGGAACAGTCCGGTCAAATGGACGCGATCGGTTTTGATTTGTACGCACAGATGTTAGAAGAGGCGATTCGCGAAATTAAGGGCCAGGAAATCCCGCAGGTAGAAGATACGCAAATAGATTTGACCTTAACGGCGTTTATTCCGGCGGATTATATCACAGATTTGGATCAAAAGATGAGCGCTTATCGCTCTGTAGCATCTGCTAGTACACTAGAAGAGTTGAGTCAAATAGAGGCGGCGTGGTGCGATCGCTACGGCCCGATTCCTAAACCTGCTCAGCAATTAATTCGAGTAGTTCAATTGAAACAATTAGCAATGAAAATTGGCTTTTCGCGGATTAAACCGGAGAATAAGCAACACATTGTTTTAGAAACGCCAATGGAGGAACCGGGTTGGAATTTACTTAAAGCAAATCTACCGGATCATCTTCACGCTCGTTTTGTTTACAGCAAGGGGAAAGTTACTATCCGAGGGATGGGGGTTTTAACTGCTGATAAACAATTAGATCATTTAATTGATTGGTTGGGTAAGATGCAGGGAGCTTTATCAGAAGCAACAATTTAAGGTGTAGATCGAAATTCCCGGAGTAGGGAGTTGGGATTGTGAAGTTAATTATAATGGCTAATTGCTAATTGCTAATGGCTAATTGCTAATTGCTAATGGGTAATGGGTAATTGGTAATTGCTAATTCAGGACTTTGGCACCCAACTAAAGAAACCGGGTTTTTTTACGAAAATACTTCGCTTTTACCCACAGATTCTCTCAAAAACCCGGTTTCTGGAGCCCTGAGCGTAAGTCCTATAATTGCTAATTACCCATCTCCCCTGCCCCCCTGCCCCCCCGCTCCCCCTCTCTTCCCCTAGCCCCTAGCCCCTAGCCCCTAGCCCCTAGTTACAGGAGTCTTTAAAATCATGCAAAAGTTAGTCCTTATTTTTTCGACAATATTGCTAGTACAAGGAGTGCCAATAATGGTAGAAGCTCAACAAGTAGGAAGTCCAATTGAACAGGTTGTACAAGCTGGATTGATGACAAAAGATACCAATGGCAATTTTAATGCTGAGGGCATTATTAGTCGTGCTGAATTGGCTTCTATTTTAGTGAGAACCTTTCAATTAGAGCGTCGAAATACAGCGCAAAAACCGGATATTGCTGTACCTGATGTACCTAACTCTTATTGGGGATACAATGCGATCCAAACTGTATTAAAAACGGGAACAATGAGCGGGTATCGAGATGGGCTATTTTTCCCTAATCAAAGGGTAAGCCGTGCGGAAGCTTTGGCAATTTTTGCTCAAGCTTATGGAGTGTTTCAGTTTCCCGAAGAGAATGTTTCTGAGATTTTAGCTAGATATCCCGATGCTGGAGAAATTCCTAGTTGGGCGAGAAAGTCAATGGCGACTGCACTTTATGAAAGGTTTGTGAATATTGAGGGAGGAACTAATAAGATTAATCCTTTGAACCCAATGACTCGCGCGGATATGGCTTATGCGTTGAGTAGGTATTTGGAGAAGCAAGCAAGACCTGGTTCTATTCCTGCCGATCCTGCTCCTAGTGGAAGTAATTCTACTCCTAATCCGGTTAATATTCCGATTCCGGTTCCCGGAACTTGATGCGATTGAGATTATATTACACTCTGCCATTGCAAACGCAGTGAAGCGATCGCAATAGTTATGGGATTGCTTCACTGCGTTTACAATGATAATTATTTACCGTGATTACGAATAGTTAAACAGGACTTACATAAGTAATGTGTAAGTCCTATAAAAGTTAAAACTTTAACTCTAAAATCCGATGTCACAGACACCCTTAAGCCACCGCTTGAATCAGTTGCCACTCATTCTGACAGGGCCAATCTTGCGACGTACAGAAAGCGAGGCTGTTACGGTTTGGCTAGCGCTGAAAGAGGCAAGCGAAGTGACACTCAGGGTTTACGCGACAGTTGAGGGAAAGGGCGAAATCCTTGGTAATTGTATTTTGGAAGGTTCGCGGCAAGCGGTAAAGTTGGGTAAATATCTGTACGTTGTGGCTGTCACCGCTAAGCCTGTGAATGACTACCAACTGGAATCGGGACAAGTTTATGCCTACGACTTGAATTTTAGTTGTGCGCCCCAAAAAAGTTTAAATTGGGCCTTGGGAATTGAGGCTAAAGATGAGGGTTTAGAAACCGGGTTTTTTGATGAAAATACTTCGTTAGAACAAACAGATTCAGTAAAAAACCAGGTTTCTTTGTTCGGAATGCGTAAGTCTTGCCTTAGCTATTTTGACCATCAACTGCCTACTTTTGCCTTACCGCCAGAGGACTTAAATCACCTGCGAATTGTACATGGTTCTTGTCGTAAACCTCACGGAGGAGGGCGCGATGCGTTGCCGATATTGGATGATTTGATTCATGAGTATGCAAGAGAGGCAAATTCTCGACCTCATCAACTTTTTTTAACTGGGGATCAAATTTACGGCGATGATGTGGCAGATCCTTTGTTGTGGGCGGTGACTGAGGCTGGTGATGCACTTTTGGGTTGGGAAGAAAATTTGCCCCTGAATGAGTCTAGTCAGATTCAGGAACAGTTGTATAAAAAACCTTCGGAGTTAAAACCAGGCGATCGCAGCGATATTGCTAGAGATTTTGCCGGCTTTACGGCGATGCTAGTTAATAAACCGGATAAGGCGAAAAGTCATTTGTTTAGCTTGGGTGAATATTATGCCATGTATTTGTTTGCTTGGTCGCCGATACTTTGGCCTGCGGAGTTTCCCAAGGGTAAGGATATTTACTCAAATGCTAAGCAGGCAAAGTTGTGGGATCGCGAGGTTGCAGTCATTGAGGGTTTTAGTCGCGATTTGTGGAGGGTGCGAAGGGCGATCGCCAATATTCCGACTTATACTATCTGTGATGACCACGATGTTAGCGACGATTGGTATCTAAATCGGGAGTGGTGCGATCGCGTACTTAGCAAAGCCTTGGGCCGGCGTACTGTCCAGAATGCAATTCTAGCTTATGCCATATTTCAAGCGTGGGGAAATACGCCAGATCAGTTTGAGGAAGGACAACCAGGAGAGAAACTATTAGTAGCAGCTAAAACTTGGTCGGAGTCGGCGGGTAATGACGAATCCGCCTGGGAAAGTGCGGCTAAATATTTGGGAATTCCGCAGCTAGAACCGGAAACTGGTTTACCTAAATTCAAAGTAGATGAAGATGTTTTGGTTTTAGATCGGGATTATGCTGACGGAACAGAAATTTTAAATTGGCACTACACGATTAGAAGTTTTAAACATGAAGTAATTGTGCTGGATACGCGCACTTGGCGGGGATATCCCAAGAATCATACAACTGAACCGCCCATGCTGTTGTGTCATCTAGGGTTTGAGGAACAAATTCAGCAACCTTTGATCGAAAGCGATCGCCTAAATGAAAGCAACGAAGCTAGTATCGAACTTACACTGGTAGTGCTACCTACAAATCTAGTAAGTTTGTCAATTATTGACATGGTACAGCGGTGGGATATTCAGCAAGGTAAGGTGTTTAATAGCGATGCTGGTGATTCGTGGAACTTTCACGAAATTGGTTTTATAAAGTTATTGACCCAATTGTTTAAGCGGCGCGATCGGATAGTAATTTTGACAGGAGATATTCACTATGCTGCTGCTGTTCGTCTTAACTATTGGTCAAAGCTTGATTTTAGCGAGGATAAATCTAACCTTTCTAATCTTAAGTTAAAAGAAGATTGCAATGTAACTTCTGATAATATAAATTCTGATAATATAAGTTCTCTCGATCGCACTTCAAATAGTAAGTCTTTTGTACTTGCACAACTTACCGCCAGCGCGTTTAAAAATGCTGAGTGGACGACAAATTTTGTCCACACAAAGGCAAAATCTGTGGCTTTAGAACAACCCGAAGACTGGGCCGGCTGGAATTTCCCACCGGAATTGGTGGAAATTGTTGTAACACCAGAAATAGTGCGGGTGTTGGATATTGAGGTTCCCAAAGAAGGGCCAATATTGCGCCAAGTTCAGGGTACTCGTGGTAGTTGCGAAGTAGCTTGGTCAATTGCCATTAAAGATGAAAATTCTTTGCCTGACTGGCGATATCGAATTGAGTGGATTAAACGACAAAAAGCTGAAGTTGCCTCTTGGATAAAAAGGCAACGATTGGGAAAATTTAATCCTAAAAAAAATGAATCTATCTGGTTTAAAAATGTAGAGGATGTGGTGCCATTAATTTGGCGAAATCGTTGGCTGCAAGAGGGAGAACAAATTGTCGGACAGAGCAATTTTGGCTTAGTTTCTTTTCAGTGGCCACAAGGTAATAATCATCAAGAAAAAGCTGTAATTCAAAATGTTTATTGGTATCCAGCATGGGAACCAAATAGTGTGGTTTACAGTAGATATTTTGTATCTTTAGAGTCAGATGAATCGCCACCACTACTACCAAGAATAATTTAACGTGAGTTCGTAAGTTAAACAATGACAATGATCGTCTGATTTCATGGTTCATGTTACCGAACATTTAAAGAATTTTACCGATTACAAGTAATCCCTTTCTGGTGGGTAGCGATCGCCTTTTTTCTTGCTAGATCGTCTATGTAAAATTATCTTGACAAGAATAGTGGAGATTTGGCCAAATACAACCTATTATATATTTAAGCAATTATTCTCAAAAACATAATGGAATACCATAAAATCATCACGATTGAACCGGGAAAACGCAGCGGTAAACCGTGTATCAGGGGAATGCGAATTACTGTGTACGATATCCTGGAGTATCTGGCTGGTGGTATGACAGAGGCAGAAGTTTTAGAAGATTTTTCAGAACTCACTTCGGAAGACATCAAAGCTTGCCTTGCTTTTGCTGCGGATCGCGAGAAAAAATTATTTGTGGCATCCTTGTGAAACTACTATTAGACGAAAACCTATCAGACCGAATTATTCACAGGATAATCGATTTGTATCCCGATTCCGCTCATGTCAAAACCTTGGTACTTACGAATACTGATGATTCAGTTATTTGGGAATATGCAAAGGTAAATGATTTTGTAATTGTTTCCAAGGATTCGGATTTTCATCAACGGAGTTTGCTCTACGGCTATCCACCCAAATTTATCTATCTTCGCATTGGTAACAGTCCAACATCCACGATCGTTCAAATATTGAGAGATAATTTTGATACGATCACCCAATTTTGTAATAGCGAAGTAGAAAGCATCTTGGTATTGGCTTAGTGCGATCGCACTTCCTACGGTATTGAACTTCTAAGATAATCATTTGTTTGTTTTTGAGAGGGAAAACGAACAAATTTATTATTTGGAAGGGGTAGTAAAAAAAGAAAGAAAATTCCCCCTCCCCTTGTAGGGTATGGGGGAGATATCTTTTTCAATCTGCATGAAAAACCAGGTAATTAAGGTGCTAAAGCATTGCCTCTAAGCAAACTACCGATCGTTTTCGCAGTAATTTTCATCTGCACAAACGGATTTGCTGGCACTACTGTTTTATACAAATAGCTATCAAAAGTGAGGCGCTGCACGTCGCGATCGGCGCACATCTCCACAAAAGCTTCGCGGGTGGCATCGGAACGGTAGAACACTCTTTGCAAAATGTCAAGCACTTTGTAAGTAATGCCATATTTCTTATCCCACCGCTTCAGGTAAAGCTTAAGCTCTTCTTCTGTGGGAATGCGAGTACCGTTAGCAGAAATCTCAACTATTGTTTCCGCACACATCCGGCCAGACTTAGCGGCGAAGTAAATGCCTTCTCCAGAAGATTTAGTCACATAACCAGCAGCATCGCCTACGAGGGCAACTCTACCAACTACGCGGCGGGGGCGGGGATGTTCGGGGATTGGATGAGCTTCCACCTTGATAATCTTACCGCCTGCTAATTTTTTAGCGGCGCGGGCTCTGATCCCAGCTTGTAGCTTTTTGATATCAGCTTGATTGACCTTCATCGTACCCGTGCCGACGGCAACGTGGTCGTATTTCGGGAATACCCAAGCGTAGAAATCAGTGGAAACATCGTCACCGACGTACATTTCCGCTAAGTCTTGGTAGTAGTCCATCTTATCTTCTGGGAGGCGGATGCGTTCTTGGAAGGCGATCGCATAATTGTAATCCCCAGCATCAATCGCCTTAGCTACGCGAGAATTAGCACCATCAGCGCCAATTACCAAATCTACCTTCAGATTTTTAATCGTTCCCACTGCATTACCATCGGAGTGGTCAGCATAGTGGATCGTGTAAGCATCAGTACCGTTAGTGGGGATGTCCAGCTTGTGAACAGTACCATTAATCAGCTTAGCCCCCAGAGAGGCGGCTCGATTCCGTAGGAAACTGTCGAGCACTTCCCGACGGCACATCCCAATATATTCATCTGGTTTTTCGATGTTGATGTCTACCTCAATATTTGAGGGAGAAATCATCTTCATCTTTCTTACCTGACGGTCAATAATCTCTTGGGGCAAGTCAAACTCGCTCACCATGCACAGCGGAATTGCGCCGCCGCAGGGCTTAGCATTGTCAAGCTTGCGCTCAATCAAATAAGTTTCAATGCCCGCTTTCACCAGCGTCTCGGCGGCACAGGAACCGGCCGGGCCCGATCCAACAACAGCAACCCGTAGTGTCAAAGCTGTTCTCCCAATCTCTTTTGATATGGTTTCTAAGGTGAGTATGGTATCACAGACTTAGGATTTGCTCTATGGGAAGTTGGCTATTTGTATATGAAATGAAACAGAGCTTAACATCTGGTAACAGGTGGGGCAATTTTCAATTAACAGGGAATTAGCAGATACTAGATTGTAGTTGGTAAGTGGCGATCGCCTGTTCCCTGTCCTCTAACTATTTCAAGCAAAGAATGCAAGCGCCTATCTTCGATTCTGCTGTTCGGCAAATAGCTGTAGCGTCGATTACCGGATACCAAAAGTACATCTCGCCCAAAAAAGGCTTGTCCTGCGCTCACCGAGTGCTGTATGGGGGCGAATCTTGTTCGCAGTATATTAAGGGTGCGATCGCTCAAAGAGGATTGTCACAAGGCCTAAAAGCAGCCCGCCACAGGTTTGCCGCTTGCAAAAATGCCAACAAAATCCTCAAAGCTAGGTATAACAGCCAATCTAATCATGAAAACCCCAACTCCCAGGACAACGATCGAGCCAAATCAGAGAAGGAAACTTCTCGCCGAAATTCTAAGTATCAAAATGATTGCGGAGATACTGCATCAAACTGTAGCAGTGCAGATTGTTCTGGTATGGACTGTAGCGGTGTAGATTATTCTGGTATGGATTGTTGCGATATAGATTGTTCTGGTATGGATTGTTGCGGTGCAGATTGCGGCAGTTGCGGATCTTCCTAAACAAATCACTTATTTGGTAAAATTCAATTTTTCAATTGGCCAAGTAATCAATGGACATGAACAATAAACCTTGTGAAGCAGACAGGAAGCCTGCCATTGACTTACTTTTCTTTTGAACTCTAATACAGAGCTTAAGTAAATCCACCTAATAAAACATAAGATCGGGATGGCTAAAAAGCTGACTGTATAAACATTCTTCCTTCTCTCCTAGATAAGTAAATTTTTCTTCCTTCTTCCTTCTCTCCTAGATAACTAATTCCTTCTTCCTTCTTCCTTCTTCCTTCTACCTTCTACCTTCTACTTAACATCTGGTAACAGTTACGCCCAATTAGGGGAATTAACGGGGGATTGCCCTACTTAAATTGTGCGTTCCCATCGAAACTTCCTTTCAAACTCTTGAATCTGCACATCATTAATACTCGCTTCCCGTCTTCGCATCAATCCATTTTCTGCAAATTCCCACTGTTCATTACCATAAGCCCGATACCAATAATCAGAATCATCATGCCACTCATATTCAAAGCGCACAGAAATACGATTATCGGTAAAACTCCACAGTTCCTTTTTCAAACGATAGTCTAATTCTTTCGCCCATTTTCGTCTTAAGAAAGCCTTAATTTCTTCCCGTCCGCTGAAAAATTCGGCGCGATTTCGCCATTGAGAATCCTCTGTATAAGCTAAAGCTACTCGTTCAGGATCGCTGGTATTCCAAGCATCTTCAGCGGCTTGAACTTTGGCTTTAGCAGTTTCTAAAGTAAAGGGCGGTAGAGGTAGTTTTGTTTCCATAAGATTTGTGAGTTAGCGATCGCAAAAGTTTATCAATCGAATTTATTTCTTCTTCCTTCATCCTTCTTTATTTGATATTCAACGTCCTTGCAATAATCTTTCAGCAGTCAGTTCCAACACCCCCAAAAGAGGAGAATTAATCGCGCGATCGCCTATATAAACCTTTTCTTCATATAAACCCTCAACCCACTCTAATACTGTCACCTGCTGTTGCATCGGGTCAACAATCCAATACTCTAAAATGCCTCGCGAACCATACTCAGAACGTTTATAGCGATAGTCGCGCTTTTCCTGGCGAGGACTTACCACTTCTACTACTAGCAACGGCGGTGGCATATCAATCATAATAGTTGATCTTTTACTTCCCTCCAATGCCGTAGCTAGTTCCTCAGAAAGTACCATTAAATCTGGTAAGCGAGTTGTTGCCCGCGAACCACTGACCACAATTTCAGCCCCAATTCTCAACCGATAAGATGGAATACCCTGTTGTGCAAAGTACACTAATAGAAAGATCGCAACTCGCTGGTTCAGATCGCTTTCTGGAGGCATAACAATCAGTTCTCCATTTTCTAGTTCGTACCGGGTATCTGTATCATCATCAAAATTGAGGTATTCCTCAAGGCTCATTTTTTTGGATGCAACAGTCATGGCAACCACGCCTCCTGTTAAGTAAGGATAGTTTAAGTATTCCACAAGTTAACTTGATTTAGTTAAAATTATATCATCTATTTAACGCCCTTGCAATAATCTTTCCGCCGTCAGTTCTAACATCCCAAATAGAGGAGAATCAAGCGACATATCACCTATATAAACCTTTTCTTCATATAAACCCTCAACCCACTCTAATACTGTCACCCCCTGTTGCATCGGGTCAACAATCCAATATTCTAAAATTCCTCGCGAAGCATACTCAGAACGTTTATAGCGATAGTCACGATTTTCCTGGCGAGGACTTACCACTTCTACTACTAGCAACGGCGGTGGCATATCGATCGTAATAGTGGATCTTTTGGTTCCCTCCAATGCCGTAGCTAGTTCTTCAGAAAGCACCATTAAATCTGGTAAGCGAGTCGTTGCGCGTGAACCATTGACCACGATTTCAGTTTTCATTGTCAATCGGTATGGTGGAATACCTTGTTGTGCAAAGTAAATTAATAAAAACATGGCAATTCGGCGATTGAGTTCGCTTTCTGGAGGCATAACAATTAGTTCTCCATTTTCCAGTTCATATCGGGTATCTGTATCATCATCAAAATTGAGGTATTCTTCAAGACTCATTTTTTTGGATGCAACAGTCATAGCAAGCAAGCCTCCTGTAAGGATAATTTAATTTTTCTACAAGCTAACTTGATTTATTTGAGCAATTATATCATATCTGGTAAATTAGTTGCGATCTACAGGACTTAATCACGGTTTATGTAACGCCGCCATCTTGGCGGTAACAATACCGCCAAGATGGCGGCGTTACGTAGTTTTTTTGAGTTATGGAAATTAACGCAAAAGTGCAGATAAATCTAGGGAATCTTGGGTTTGTAAAAATGTTAAAAGTCGAGTGGCTATACGAGCGACACCACCCTTAACATTAGACTCAATATTCAACGGCATAACTGGATCGTGTAATGACAAACGCAACAAAAACCAGCCATCTTCATTGGTTGAATTACAAGAAATTCGCACGCCTTCGTAGTTATTAGGAACGATTGTCCAGTCTTTCTGCATGGCTGCAAATTCTTGTAGCTTTTCAATCACACTATTACCGTGAGACTTGAAGTCATCAACACCAATTTTAATCCGAAACTCTACACTTTCTTCTGGTTCCTTTAAATTGGCAATTAAATCGGGTAAAGATTGATTAGCTAGCTTTGATTTAGCCAATTCAATCAATAGTTTGCTAACTAGGTAAGCGCCATCATCCAGAAAGTAATTTTCTTGCAATGCACCGTGTCCAGAAGTTTCAATGGCTAACCATGATTCCTGTCCGCTTTGATTGAGGCGAATCGATTCATCAATCACATTTTTGTAGCCGCGTTTAAAGCGATGGTGAATCCCTTTTAAATCCTGTTCAATGAATTGCGTTAAACCATCAGATGTGATAGAATCGGTGACAATCGTAGAGCCAGGATGCTCTTTTAATATAATCGCAGAAATCAAGGCAATTAAGCGATTGCGATTAAGTTCTTTCCCGGTTCTATCGACGGCAGCGCTGCGATCGACATCGGTATCAAAAATAATCCCAAAATCTGCTTGATGTTTAATTACTGCTTGACAAATTGACTGCATTGCTGCTTTATCTTCAGGATTTGGTACGTGATTGGGGAAAGTACCATCAGGATCTAAAAATTGACTGCCTGTGGTGTCTGCGCCTAAAGGTTTTAACACTTTATCGACATAGAATCCTCCGGCACCATTGCCAGCATCGACGACAATTTTTAATCCGGTTAGTGGTTGCTCAAAATTAGCGGGATGATTGACTGCTTTCCTGATTTTGGTGACAAATTGGTTGGCATAAACTGAGATAAAATCATGCTTGGTAATTTTGCCTGGGGTGGGGGATGACGGAAAATTATTGTTGACAGCTAATGCTAAGATATCAGTAATATCTTTTTTTTGTAACCCTCCTTGGGCAGTAAAAAACTTTAAGCCGTTACGATTAAAAGGTAAATGACTGGCGGTTAGCATAATCGCACCGTCGCAACTAAAACCAGGGGTAATGGTGCTCATAAACATTGCTGGAGTTGAAGCCATTTCAAAATCATAAACTTGGCTACCAACTGAGGCGATACCTTCCATGACTGCCTGCATTAAAACTGGCCCAGATAGGCGACTGTCGCGGCCGAGGGAGATGGTTAATTCTGCTGCTGGTTTGTTAATTTTTTGGGTTAGCCAATAGACAAATGCTTTACCTAAAATTGTCGCAATTTCGGGGGTAAGGTTGACTTTTTCTTCGGGAATGCCTTCGAGGGCGATTCCGCGAATATCGGAGCCATTTTGGAGTTTTGTCCAGTTGAAGTTTTGCATGATTGCTGATGGTAATATTATGGTGGTAGATTTGGTATAATATGTTATTTTACAGCAAACTTTGATATTAAATTGTTACATTTGTTGCCATTGATAGGAAGTAAGTATAAGTCGATCGTTAAGAATTTGAAGATTTTTATTTTTGTAGCCAATCAATTAAACGAGTTTTTATTTGTATTAATCGTTCGTTTGAAATACTTCCTAGACGGGCATTAACAACCGATGATTCAACAGTTGCTAATCGTCCTAATCTAACAACAGAAGCAACTTTAAGACCAGTGGCTATATAGTCAGGGTCTGTTAAATCTATTATTTCGTCAAATCCTGCTGTTGCTCGATCGATGCGTGAGGAAACTAAAGCTAATAATAAATCAGGATGGCGACTAGGTGCAATGGCGATTACCAATGCGGGACGAAGTTTTCCTTGTTTCAAGTCAGCTTGAGGAAAACGAATTAATACAATATCACCCGGTTTCATGGTTGATAGATTTCTTTAGCATCTTCTAAGGAATATTCAATCTCATCATCTTCTCGGAAAAGTTGTGTTAATGAAAGGTCTTGCCACTGCGTACTTTGCCAGTCAGTGTATTCTGATGTTGCTATTTTCTCTTGGGCCGTTATAGATAGGGTAAAGTTTGCGATTTGTTCAATAATATGATCTGGTAAGCTATCAATCTGTTGATGTAGTTGTTCGCGGGTAGTGGCAGACATAAAGAAAAATTCCTCATTAAATTTGTTTATTTATGGTCACAATACCGGATGTTAGTTAGTTGTCGATCCTCCCCTAACTTCTCTTGATATCTCATTATAGCAAGATCGCTTAGGTATAAAGTATTCTTAGGCGTTACGGTGACAAAGTTTTTTAATCCAATTCTGAGGATTTTAAACCTGTCACCGCTGAAATTAATATCTCATCTTTTAGTCGCGTTCAATGCTATAAATTGCCTCTAACCGGAATTCACCATGAGCAGGTACTTCCACAATATCCGTCGCCGCATTGGTTGTTTCTACGCAGATTAAACGCTGATAATCGAGATCGTCAAGGTCGGCCATATTTGCAGAAATTGTTACCCAGGGATTCCAAACTACGGCGGATTTGCTACCAGAGGATTTAATGCGAATCCGACGATTGAGGGAGGCATCGTCAATGACTAATTCATTGGTAACATTGAGATAGATTCGATCTACTTCACCTGCGATCGCGATCGCACCCACTTGAGTTTTTTCTTTACCACCATCAACCTTATCTTGATACTGGGTATTTTCTAATCCCAAAACCTGCACGCGGTTGATATCGCCGACTTGGAAATAGGTGTGGAAAGCTTGGGTGAGGGGAAAGGCTTTGTCGCCTAGATTCCGGGTAATTAATTCTACAGTAAGGGTGGTGCCAACGGTAATGGCGATCGCCAGTTCAAAGGCTTGGGGCCAAATTGCTCTAGTTTCCTGGGTATCCTTAAGTCCTAGAATGACTTGGGTTGCGCCGTCTGTGGTGGTGGCGGTGTTGATGACATTCCAGAGGCGATTCCGCACGAATCCATGACTGGGACGGCCCAAACCTTCGGGATCGGGGCCAAACCAGGGCCAACAGATGGGAATACCGCCTTTGATCGCTTTCCCCTCAGCGTAGTAAGCTTTTTCACTCAGGAACATCAAATCTGTGGGTTCGGTGGCGGGTTGGAAGGACAAGACTTGGCCGGAATATACAGAAATCAAGGCTTTGGCTTGGCCGTTGTCGATGCGAATCGTCGGAAAACCACCGTTCCCAGCGGCGAAAGTGAGGTGGCCGGGAATGCCGTAATCGGTGTTTAATTTGTCAATACTCATGGAGTCGGCCTGGTGAACTGCTTCCCAATTATCTGATAGTATGGCGGCGGGATTTTTTGGGATTGTTGAGTTTGACTATATTTTGAGGGTGTGCGATCGCACCACTATATTCTTAAAATTCTTTTAATCAATATCTCCCTTTTCCCTTCTTCCTTCATCCTTCTTCCTTCGCGATCGCCCCACAAAAAAACTCAACTCCTGTCTATACTTGCTACGTGCAATTATGATATAAAACTACCAAGAATCTACCAGATAATCGGTGATTCTCTTTCCAAGCGTCCTCCTTATTCCTCCTTCCTTTAAAAATGGGCATCCTCGTTGAGAACGTATCCAAAAATTTTGGCAGCTTCCAAGCTGTCGATCGAGTAAACCTTGAGATTAAATCGGGTTCTTTAGTTGCGCTGCTGGGGCCGTCAGGATCGGGTAAATCAACTCTGCTACGGCTGATCTCAGGTTTAGAGATGCCTGAATCTGGTAAAATCTGGCTCACAGGTCAAGATGCGACCTATCAAAACGTCCAAGAACGGAATATTGGCTTTGTATTTCAGCACTACGCCCTATTTAAGCACATGAGCGTGCGGAAAAATATCGCCTTTGGGCTGGAACTTCAGAAGCGACCCCGTGCAAAGGTAAAAGCGCGAGTAGAAGAATTATTAGACTTGATTCAATTGCAAGGATTAGGCGATCGCTATCCCTCCCAACTTTCCGGGGGCCAACGCCAACGAGTCGCCCTTGCCAGAGCCCTAGCAGTTGAACCCAAAGTATTGCTATTAGATGAACCTTTTGGAGCCCTTGATGCCAAAGTTCGCAAAGATTTACGGGCCTGGTTGCGGCGACTCCATGATGAAGTTCATGTTACCACAGTTTTTGTCACCCACGACCAAGAAGAAGCGATGGAAGTCGCCGATGAAATTGTCGTAATGAACAAAGGCAAAGTCGAACAAATCGGTACGCCAGCAGATATTTATGACCGACCAGCTAGTGCTTTTGTGATGAGTTTTATTGGGCCAGTGAACGTATTACCTAGCAGTTCTGGGATTTTCCAAAGTAGCGGTTTTGACTCAGCTAACCCAGAAATTTTCTTGCGTCCTCACGATGTGGTGATTGAAACAAAACAAGATGAATTGACAGTACCAGCCAAAGTTAACCGCGTCATTCATTTAGGCTGGGAAATTCAAGCGGAATTAATTTTAGATGACGGGCAAGTAGTCACGGCTAACCTGACACGAGAGCGATTTGATCAGTTACAATTACAGGCGCAACAACAGGTTTATATTAAGCCGAAAGATGCCAAGTCTTTTCCACTTTACTATTCGATTTAATAGACATAAAGAGGAATTAATGTTTGATTATGATTGACCACGATCGCTTATTTAAAGAACTACTGACCACCTTCTTTGTGGAATTTTTGGAGTTGTTTTTTCCAGAGGTAGCTAGATATCTAGAACCAAGTACGCTGGAGTTTTTAGACAAAGAAGTGTTTACAGATATCACATAGGGCGATCGTTATGAAGCTGACTTAGTTGCCAAAATCAAATTTCGGACTCAGGAGACTTTCTTTCTGATCCATGTTGAAAGCCAAGCTCAATATCAAGCGAACTTTAGCAAGCGGATGTTTCGCTACTTTTCCCGCTTGTATGAGAAACACGATTTACCAGTAATATTTTCGACAACATTCTTCACCTGTTCCTCAAAAGAGGTAGCATTAGTGTTTGAAGCATTTTTCATCTTGTCAATGTCAGCGTCGCCTTGAATTTCATTAGGGCCTGCATTAGCTTTGTCCTGAGTTTCTTGTAGATCCATAGGTTGCTTCAGAACTGCCTTTTGTGCTTGCTTTTCAATTCCTAAAAGTTGATCCTCACCTTTGGTAGGATTGCTGGTAACGGCAACAGCAGGGAAAGCATTAAATACAAACAGCATGGCGCAAATACAAAAAACTGCCAAGGTGCGAACTAGACGTTGCACAGGGAAGTTGAATTTGATAGATGACATACAAAGATTCTCCATATTTTATTAGAGGTTTACATAGTAGATCGTTAACAGGTTTAGAGTTAACTAAATCCCGAACAATTTCGATCTCAATCTTGGTCAGATATAAGATACAATCTACTTGTAGCCCACAAATTTGAACTGATCTATTTGTAACCAATAAAGCCCAGAAGAGAAATCCTCCCAAGGGAATATTTAGGGTTTCCCCCGCAATAGGTAGCTATTAAGAGGTTTATATCTACTTAGAGCGATCGTAGAATAGAGTTAAAATCAGGCAATTGATTATTCGCGAGCATACTATTAACCCAACTAGCGGCAGCTAATCCAGAATTCAAAGCTCCTTCTATTTGATTTCCCCCGCACCAATCGCCAGCACAAACTAGAGGGAGTGGAGTCATCGCCGGTAAACAAGATATAGATAAAGGATGTTGACAAAAAGCATAGCGCCACCGATGAACTTGCAACCATTCGGGAGCGGAAAGCCAAGGCATTAGATATTCCCCTGCACGTTCTAGTAACTGTTGACCAACAAGTTGTAAATTAGGAGATTCTAAATAATTTTCTGCGAAAGTAGCGCTACTTTGGACAACAAATACAGGCTGTTGCGACTCTTGACGCTTGCTGCTATCTAAACCAATCCAAGCTAAAGGTGAATCGCCTATAAAACTAATAGCTTTCCAGGCTGGATTTAGCTTAGCTAAATCTTGCTGTCGTTCCAGTGGATAACCTGCCATTACTGTTATGCAGGATCCATACTCGATAGAGCGCAATGTGTCAATAAACTCTGAGGGTAAATTCTTTGTTTCTGTCAGCAGCATCAAAACTTGGGAGGCTGGAATTGCGACAACAACAGCCTTAGCTGTTAATTCTTGGGGATATTCATTTTCGCCTAATATTTCCAGCGTAAGATGCCAAGTTTTACTATCTGTGGTATTGAGAGCTATGGCACGGCGAGTAAACCAAATTTCGAGATCGTTGGCCAAAAATTTGCCTATGCAGTTCATTCCTGCTGGAGGCACATACCGATTTTGGGATGGGGAGAATGGGGAGTGGAGGAGACTGGAAGCGGGAGAGGTTGGGCTCGATTTAACTTCCCCATCTCTGACTCTAAATTCATAAACCGTATCAGTCCAGACTTCGAGGATGTGGCGATCGCGCATAATCTCAATAAGCTGCTGCACCATTTCCCCTTGCCGTTCCAGATAACGAGCGCCATGATCCGTTCTAGTGGCGTGCAAACGGCGAGTAGCGACTCGTCCCCCCGCACCGCGAGATTTCTCAATTACAGCGACAGAATAGCCTGCTTGACGCAACTGTTGAGCGCAAATCAGCCCCGCCATTCCTGCCCCAATCACGGCAATATCAAATAAAGGTAATCGAGCGTCCATTTTTAGAGGCGGCATAAGATGAACTACCAAAGTAGAATAAGGGACAGCAATAATCTGTGGGTAATGGAGGGCGTAAATCTTGGACGAACTGAGAGCAGCACTGGAATTGGCAACAGAGGAGGAATTGCAGCAGCTAACAGAACTTCTGTTCAGCCGCAGGTTTAACCCCTTAGATTATGTACATACTCCTGCACCGATAGACGTACAGAGTCGCGATCGCGAAGCTTGGCTAGATGCCATAGAACAGCGATTCCGCTATCTCGCCGCCGATGGGTTAACAGTATTGCGGGGTCGCACCCACCAAGTCACTTATCGGCAAGCTCTCATTCAAGTTTGCCGCTACATCAAAATTCCTTACTCCAAAAAGCTCTCGACAACAGAGTTAGAGGAAGAAGTATTTCTGTTTTTGATGGGAAGGGCCTGGAAACGCCTACCACAATCAGAACAGGAAGTTTTGACACTGCGGGTAGTGCGATCGCTAAAAGAGTCCAAACTCTCGGAACCCCTGCCAATTTCAGTACAGAAAGACCCCTTAGCTTTACTCGTTAAAGGTGGCAGTGCTTTGGCAGTGAGTTCTATACTCAAACAGGTGATTCTACAACACATGGCGCGTCAGTTTGCGCTGCACTTTGCCACCTATCAAATGGCAAAAGAAGCCGCGATCGCAGGTGGAGCAGCCGCAGCAACCCAGTTTCAGAATTATATGGCAATTCAGACCGCTCGCCAAGGCATGACTGCAAGTGCGGCCCGTTATGGAGCCGCTAGAAGTGTCTTTGCATTTTTGGGGCCAGTAATGTGGACTTGGTTTTTCGCAGATTTAGGATGGCGATCGATTTCTACTAACTATGGTCGTATTATCCCGACTATCTTTGCCTTAGCTCAAATTCGCCTCACCCGTTCAGAATATACCTGGGGAACAGCATGAGAATTAAAAGTTAAAAATTAAAAATTAAAAATTGAGGGATCGCAGTTTTTAATTTTTAATTTTACGATAAAGTTAACGGTTAACGGTTAACGGTTAACAGTTAACAGTTAACAGTTAACAGTTAACAGTTAACAATTTATGACTTCACTGCGAGTATAATTGAAATTATGACTGCGGAACGCCGCTTGCAAATTGCTTGGAAGTATGCACAGTTAGGGCTTCTAATTTTCCCTTTAATTCCCATTTTAGGAGCCTTGGGTATTTTCTTAGGTTTAGTGGCCACTTGGAAACAAAAGTTTCACCAAATTGTCCGCCGTCCCATCAATCAAGGACTCGCTCTTCTCAGTATTTGGCTAATTATTACCGCTAGTTTTGCCCACAACCGCCTAGAAGCTTTTTTAGGATTAGGAAATTTCTTCCCTTTCTTTATATTCTTTGCCGTATTTAGCACTTTAATTCAAACTTCGGCTCAATTAAGGCGATTATCTTGGATTATAGTAATTACCTCAATTCCCGTAGTAACTTTAGGGTGGGGACAGCTATTTTTCAATTGGAATACTCCCGTTCAATTACAAGGCATTTTCGGGTGGATATTGGAAATCAAAGGTAATCCCCCTGGACGAATGTCTTCTGTATTTATGTATGCCAATATCCTGGCTTGCTATCTAACAATTGTTTTTATTCTTGGTCTAGGATTATGGTTTGAAGAAGGAAGAAGGAAGAAGGAAGAAGGAAGAGGGAAGAAGGAAGAAGGAAGAAAGAAGAAGGAAGAAGGAAGAAGGAAGAGGGAAGAAGGAAGAGGGAAGAAAGAAGAGGAAAAAGAGAAGACTGATTTATCATTCCTAAATTCAGAATCAAACACAATTACCAATCACCAATTACCAATCACCAATCACCAATTACCAATTACCAATTACCAATCACCAATTACCAATTACCAATTACCAATCACCAATTACCAATTACCAATTACCAATTACCAATTACCCTTTCTAAGTATCGTCGTAATCGGAAATGCTGCGGCTTTAATCTTAACTAATTCCCGCAATGCTTGGGGACTAGCTATTCTGGCAAGTCTTGCTTTTGCACTTTATCTAGGTTGGCGAACTTTAGTTGCACTTGTTATTAGTGCAACTGGGGGCATTTTGTGGTCAGCATTTGGGCCCGAACCAGTAAGAAAATGGCTGCGGGAGATTGTTCCCTATTTTATTTGGGGAAGACTCACCGATCAAATGTATCAAAATCGTCCTGTAGCTACACTGCGAAAAACTCAGTGGGAATTTGCCTGGAATATGACTCAGCAACGTCCTTGGACTGGTTGGGGACTGCGAAATTTTACACCTCTTTATGAAGCACAAATGCACAGATGGCTGGGCCATCCTCACAATTTATTTCTGATGTTAACTGCTGAAACAGGCATACCCGCAACACTGTTTTTATGTGGTTTAGTAGGTTGGATTTTTGCTCAAGGGATATTGTTATTAGTCAAATCGCCCTTAGCAAAAAATGAAAATTATTTGACCGGAGATATGCACTTACAATCTCCCATATTAGCAGAGCAAGATAGAATTATTTTCTTTAGTTATCTTGTCGCTTTTGCGGCTTGTACGATCTTTAATACTGTAGATGTAACATTGTTTGATTTACGAGTAAATACTATAGGTTGGTTGCTATTAGCGGCTATTTGCGGCTTAACTTATGGGAATCGCGTTCAGTCTTAGAAATTATAAGTAAATCCACCTAATTAAACATAAGATTATGTCCAGCAAATTACTTACTGTCATTGCGAGCGAAGCGAAGCAATCGCCTAGTCTCTGCGATTGCTTCGCTTCGCTCGCAATGACAAGTATTTAAAATGACAAGTATTTAACCGGACATAATATAAGATCGGGATAGCTAAAAAGCTGACTGTATAAACATTATTCCTTCTCTCCTAGATAACTAAATCCTTCTTCCTTCTTTCCTAGATAACTAAATCCTTCTTCCTTCTTCCTTCTTCCTTCTACTTACTTTTTAAACGGCCTGCAAGACTTACCACCACTGCCACCAATTCATTAGAATCCAGAGGTTTAGGCAAGTGGATCTGAAAACCTTCCCGTAGCGATCGCGCCCGATCCTCCGATCTAGCATAAGCCGTCAAAGCCGCCGCCGGGATATCGGCGATATCGGAAAGTGCCCTTACTTGACGGATTAAAGCATACCCATCTTCTACAGGCATCCCAATATCGCTCAACATTACATCTGGCTTCAAAATTTTAATCGCTTCAAGTGCTTCCTGTGCGGATGCAGAGGTTGTCACCTCTGCCCCAGAACCTTCTAAGACTGTACGTACAAACTCCCGCGAATCTACCTCATCGTCTACAACTAATACCCGTAACCCTTGAAGAGGGGCATCGGTTGAGGATTGGGGAGGGATGGGGAGGGGTAGGGAAGCTGTTTCTACTCCTACCCCCTCAATCTTCTTCCTCTCAGGAAGGGGCAATCTAACTGTAAATGCAGATCCTTTGCCACTTCCTTGAGAGTCAGCTTTGACAGTACCACCGTGCAGTTCCACCAAGTGACGGACGATTGCTAATCCCAGTCCCAATCCGCTGTACGATCGCGTAGTAGTGCTGTCCGCTTGACTGAAACGGTCGAAAACGTGAGGCAAAAATTCAGGGTTAATTCCTTGTCCGGTATCTGTCACCTCAATTTCAGCGCAAAAATTCCCTTCTAACTCACTACCAACTCTATGGATGGCGATGGTTACGCAGCCGCCGTTGGGGGTAAACTTAATCGCATTCGAGAGCAGATTCCAGATCACTTGCTGCAAACGGCTGCTATCGCCTGAGATCCTCTCAATTCTTTCATCCAGTAAAGGTATGATTTGAATTGACTTGGCTTGCGCCGCAGGGATTACCGTTTCGATCGCTGCTTCCACCACCGAGACCAAATCTACTAACCGCAGATTCAGGCGTAATTTGCCGGTAATAATCCGTGAAACATCTAGCAAATCCTCGATCAGCGCCGCCAGTGACTTAGTGTTGCGGTCAATGGTTTCTAAGGCGCGGGCTGTCTTTTCTTCGTCAAATTTCCGCGATCGCAGTAGTTGAGTCCAACCCAGCATCGCATTTAGAGGCGTTCGCAATTCGTGAGATAAAGTTGCCAGAAACTCATCTTTGAGCCGATTTGCTTGTAGTAATTCTTCCGCTCTTTGGTGCAGTGCGGCTTCTAACTGTTTGCGTTCAGTCAAATCGAGAATGAAGGCAACTGACTCTTCACGCTGTTCTCCTACTAAAATAAAACCGATTAAAACCGGAACGCGGCTGCCATCAGAGCGGATATATTCTTTTTCGTAGGGAGGGGAAACACCAGTCTTTTTTCCCTCCTTGATACTTTGCTCATCTAGGGGCAGATATTCTGGCGGGGTAATCTCAGTCCAGCGCAATTCACCTCGGCGCAAGTGTTCGCGGCTGTAACCAACTATTCGCAAAAATTCAGCGTTAGCATCAGTAATACTGCCATAAATATCAGCAAACACAATGCCAATAGAGGCAGCAGCTACAAAACTCTTCAGCTTTTCCTCAGTTGCTCTCAGTGCTGCTTCTGTCAGCTTGCGTTCTGTTATATCTTGGAAATAAACGCACATTCCTTCTGGAGTTGGATGCCAGCGCAAGGCAAACCACCTGTTATCTAAGGGTGGGAAAAGGTGTTCGTACTCAAAGTTTAGGTTCTCGGCTTTGGCTTGCAGGATTTGCTCGTAGTAGGGTGTATCTTTTAACTCGGGAAATACTTCCCACACAATTTTGCCCAAAATCTGCGATCGCTGCTTGCCTAAAATCTCTTCGCCTTTGCGGTTAATGTAAGTGTAGCGCCACTCTCCATCGAAGCTGGCAAAACCGTCGCCAATGCTTTCGAGAATGTTGACTATTTCTTGGCTAGCCTTTTGTAGCGCCGCTTCTGTTTGCTTGCGCTCGGTGATGTCCAGATTGATTCCTACCCAGTTAGCGATCGCGCCGGAACTGTCGCGCACGGGGACTCCCCGACTTAAGATGGTGTGGTAATTGCCATCAATACCTAAGAATTTGTGTTCGCAATCCCAAACGCTACCGCTATTAATGCACTCTCTCCATTCTGAGCAAGTGCGATCGACATCTGCGGGTGGTAATTTACCTGATAGGCCTGATTTCTGGCATTCTTCCAGAGTCATTCCAATCAACTCCAAAAATGAGTCGCTGAGGTAGTTGATACTGCCGTTGGGATTGCAAATCCAGACTCCGAAGGGGATTGACTCGCCGATCGCGCGGTAGCGTGCTTCTGAGGCAGCTAGAGCGTTTGCTGTTGCTTGAGTAGCGGCTAGAGCGTTTGCCCGTTCGTATTCTGCCTGAATGCGATCGCTGATATCTATACAAGAACCAATGTAGCCGACAAAGGTACCGTCAGCATTAAACCGGGGAATTGCCGTATCTAAAAGCCACCGGTATTCACCGTCAAACCGCTTTAAGCGGTACTCAATCTTAAAATCAAGCCTTGCGTCAAAGGCAGTGGTATAAGTATCTAGACAACGCTCCACATCGTCGGGGTGAACGCCTTGGGCCCAGCCATTGCCTATTTCTTCTGCTAAAGTTCTGCCCGTAAATTCCAGCCAGGGCTTGTTAAAATAATCGCAGAGCTTATCGGTATCGGACATCCAAATCATCACTGGCGCTGTATCCGCCATGATCTCAAATCGCTCTTCACTTTCCTGTCTTGCTGCTTCCGCTAAGAGGCGATCGCGCCGCTCTTGGGCTTCCCGCAGCGCTCGCTTTACAGCAGGCACGAGCCGCCCCAACCTTTCTTTTACGACATAATCAGTAGCGCCATTTTTCAAAGTTTCCACAGCTAGTTCTTCGCCCAAGGTAGCAGAAACGAAAATAAACGGCACATCAGAACATCTAGCTTGTGCGATTGCTAATGCTGATATCCCATCAAAAGAAGGTAACGAATAATCTGCCAGAATTAGATCGAAAGAGTCTTTTTCAATTGCCTCGATGAAATCAAGTCGGGTTTCCACCCGTTTTAAATAACACTTGATTCCGCCTTCAATGAGGTATTCTTCAATTAGTTCTGCATCGAGAATGCTATCTTCTAGTAACAGGATATTTAGCGTTTTCACGATTTTATTTTACTAGGGTTAGTTGTTGATTGTAAACACAAATTAACTTTCATCGAGCGGTTTTTAACATCTCTATCCACCCCTTTTTATGCCAATTATCCAAAATTATGCAACATTAGAGGCAGGAGGCAGGAAGTCGATCTTCTGAAGTTAACTCAACAATGCAGATTGTCTCAATAATTGGGAGAATTGATATTATTAGAAGGACAGAGGCTTACTCTCTTATTCCTAACATAACTATTCTCTTTTGCCAACAAAAAACTTATTCCTTTAACCATTACTTCTGCGAGCAGGTACAGCTCCCGGAGGTGGCTCATTCACCACCGCCCAAAACAGCCCCAATTCTTTAATAGCATCAACAAACTCGCGGAAATCAACAGGCTTTACCACATAACCATTGGCTCCTAAATCATAACTTTTAATCACATCTTGCTCTTCGCGGGAAGAGGTTAACATCACGACAGGAACTCTTTTCAATTCCGGGTCAGATTTGATTTGTGCTAGCACTTCCAAACCGTCCACTTTCGGCAACTTCAAATCCAATAATACTACAACAGGATGACCTCCCATCCGCAGCTTAAAAATTCCCTTCTGATAAAGATAATCCAGTGCTTCTTCACCGTCCCGTACTACTATAACCTCATTAGCAAGATGATTTTCTGCCAGGGCGACCAGTGTTAACTCAACATCATTACCGCTATCTTCAACTAGCAAAATTCGCTTTAATTCTTCCATTATTCAACCTCTCCCTGTAACCTTGGTAGGGAAAAGTAGAAAGTCGCTCCGACACCTACAGTACCTTGTGCCCAGGTTTCACCGCCATGCCGATAAATGATTCTTCTGACATTGGCTAGACCAATGCCAGTTCCCTCAAACTCTTGTTCGCTATGGAGTCTTTGAAACACACCAAAGAGTTTGTGAACGTATCGCATATCAAATCCTACGCCGTTATCACGGATTGAGAAAATAGCCATATCCTCCTGGTATTGTGGATTTGGGATTTTAGATTTTAGACCAACGCTTTCTTTATCCAAGTTATAATATTTTAGATTGTCAGCTAATGCCGCCCAAGTCAACTCAGAACTTGGTAATTTACAATAATCCGACACATAACCGATTTCAATGATAGTTTGAGGCTGCGTCCGAGTGTACTTTAACGCATTTTCAATCAAATTCCGTAATGCCAAACGTAGCATGGAAATATCACCATTAACTAGAGGTAAATTAGGCTGTATTTGCCACTGGATATCTCTGCCATTTGTTTCGGGTTCAAATTCGTGCTTCACTTCTTTAATCAAAAGTTCCATATTCACAGCCATGCAGTGCATTTCGGCGCGACCCATGCGGGAAAAAGCGAGTAAGTCATCGACTAGAATTCCTGCTTGTTTGGCTGTATGAGCTATGGTATTGAGATAGCGGTGGCTAGTTTCATCTAAATTTGAGTTGTTGCGCTTGAGTAGCAATTCTACAAAACCGCTAATGTGGCGCAGGGGGGCTCGCAAATCGTGGGAAACGGAATAGCAAAAAGATTCGAGTTCGGAGTTAACTGCTTGCAGTTGCAGGGTACGCTCTTTTACTGCTGCTTCCAGGTTTTCGTTGAATCTACGGATTTCTACTTCTGCGATTTTAAGCTTGGTAATATCTTGAAATAATAAGGCGGAAGTAGGCGGATGACCGTGCATAGCAGGCAAAGTATCGCCAAAGGCAACGATCGAGCGGATGCCTCCTGGGGTATGCCAGTTAAACTCGAACCCATCCAGGTGTTCCCCCCGCGCTACCCGTACTCCTGGCATTCGATCGTCAGGAATTCGCTCTCCCGATGCGTCAGTACAGTAATAAATAGTGTGATATTTTTCTGCGGGTCGATTCTTGGGAAATTCTCCACCGGCCATGACGTTAGCGGCAATATTTGCAAATGTTACTTTTGCCGTTTCTGGTTCGACTAATAATATTGGAGATGGCAAAAAGTTGAGCATTTCTTCGAGCCATTTTTGTTGATTTTTAAGTTCTGACTCGACTTGTTTGCGCTCGGTGATGTCTTCGATAACGCCAGCGGCGCGGTGGGTTTCTCCCTGTTTATTCTTAATAGGAAAACCGCGATCGCGTACCCAACGCACTGAGCCGTCGGGTCGCAGGATGCGGAATTCTTCGTCGTATTGTCCCTGTAGCACTGTCTGGAAAAATTTTGCTTGGACGCGATCGCGATCTTCAGGGTGAATGCTCTCGAGCGATTCGATAAAATTAGCTTGTAAACTTTCGCAACTGCGTCCCCAGATTTTTTCGTAGGCGGGACTGACATAGAGTAATTCTCGCTTTGCGAGGTCGGCGACCCAAAAGACATCTGATATATTGTCTGTCACCTGACGAAACCGCTCTTCGCTCTCCCGCAGTGCTTCTGATGTTTGCTTAAGTTCTGTGATGTCTGCGATCGCAGCAAATGCACCTTTGAAGGAGCCAGTATCATCTTTAATGGAACTGCTAGAGACAAGTGCCCATAGTTCGCAACCATCGCGGCGGCGAAACCGCAAATGTGCGCGATCGCTCTTTCCCTGCTTAACTCGCTCCAAATGCTCCACAATTTGCCCTCTTGCTACCTCATCAGCGAACTCAAAAACGTATTGGCCGAGTATTTCTTCCCTGCTATAGCTCAGCATTTCTGCCATCCGCTGGTTAACATAATCTGTGCGTCCCAAAGTGTCAATTGTCAAGATACCTTCACTGGCAGTGTCAAGTAGGTGACGGTAGCGTTCTTCGCTCAGCTTGAGCTTTGAGAGCATCACTTCTACCCGCTTTTTAGCTGTTTGCAGTTCCGCAGTCAAGGAAGCGATCGTCATCGTCACCACCAAGAACATACTCAGCCGGACAATGGCAGCTAAACCGCTAAGGGTGAGGGAAAAAGCTGGCGGTAAAAAGAAATAAACGCTAAGTATTGCGGACAGAAGCGACGCTAGCAGTCCCGGCCCCAGACCTCCATACCAGGCACTTACTGCCACAGCACCGAAAAATACACCGAAAATGCTCCCTTGCAACAGCGGCTTCAGAGCTAGTGTCAGCATAAATGACACAGCCACCGTGAAGACAGCAACGCCGTAGGGCCGCGATCGGGAGTCTATTTTTAGCTTCAGCATATTTAGCCTCTTTAGCGGGGAAAGTTTTCTACTCTTCTCGCCTCAAAACCGCGTTGGCGTATCATACCGGCAGGGTTTAGCGTTGCGAGTGCAACCAAGCAATCTCAAAAGTCCAAACTCTCCTATCTTCCCTCGTTCTCACAGCCTATTTACTTTGGTAGAACTTTGTATACTTGATTGTCAGTGTAGTTAGCATCTCTCCAAAGAATGATTTCTAGAAGTGATAAGTAGAAGGAAGAAGGAAGAGGGAAGAGGGAAGAAGGAAGAAAAATTTAGTTATCTAGGAGAGAAGGAAGAAAAATTTAGTTATCTAGGAGAGAAGGAAGAATGTTTATACAGTCAGCTTTTTAGCCATCCCGATCTTATGTTTAATTAGGTGGATTTACTTACCTAATTAAATCATAAATACCAGACTATTTCACCTCGTAGTCCCTAAGAAACTTTCTATATTTTTATTAAAAAACCAACACCCCCTGCTCTCACGATCGCCCTCACGTAGTCTAATTTAGAAGCAACAACAAAGCACATTACCTAAGCAATTCAGATTCTATTCCCTTCTTCCCTTTCTTCCCTTTCTTCCCCTAGCCCCTAGCCCCTAGCCCCTAACCGCTGAAAGCGGTTGCTATTCCACAGAATAAAAAAAGTCCCCAAGCGCCCATTGAGGCGATCGCGGCAAAAAAAGTTAAAACTTTAAAATTTAAAATTATGATTTTATCAACAGCGATCGCGGACAACAAACCCAAGTCCCTCCGACTGAAAGCCTTTATCCTCTAGTAAAAACCCAACTCTTAAACTTTTAATTTTTAATTTTCAATTTTTAATTTTTAATTACTCCTTGTGGCTTACCCCCTAGACATTTGAAATCTTTCCGGTAAAATCGAAACCAAAATTAAATAATCTAAATGAACCGACCAATTCAGGAGGATAGACCTATTACACGCGCTCTGAACACATCAAATCTCTCAACATCATCCGAAACCGACAGTGCCGTACTGCAAATTAGAGGTCGAGCTCCTCTGCACGGGCACGTCAAAATTAGCGGAGCCAAAAACTCAGCTCTAGTAGCGATGGCCGGTGCCTTGCTCTGTCCCGCAGATTGCCGCATCCGCAACGTTCCCTCTCTAGTTGACGTAGCTCGCATGAGCCAAATCCTATCCGCAGTGGGAGTGAAGCTAGAGCGGCACGGCGATATTATGGACATCAACGCCAGCTATCTAGGAGAATACCAAGCCCCCTACGAGTTAGTCAGCCAACTCCGAGCTAGTTTCTTCATCATTGGCCCCCTATTGGCTCGTCTAGGGGTTGCCAGAGTGCCTTTGCCAGGTGGATGCGCGATCGGTGCCAGACCCGTAGAACTCCACGTCCGGGGCCTCCAAGCTCTCGGTGCAGAAGTCCACATCGAACATGGAATGGTTCACGCCTACGTCCCCGGAACCAACCGCCGCTTAAAAGGAGGAAAAATTTACCTCGACTACCCCAGTGTGGGAGCGACTGAGACCTTGATGATGGCGGCTACCCTCGCTGATGGGGAAACAATCATTGAAAATGCCGCTCAAGAACCAGAAGTCACGGATTTGGCTAATTTCTGCCGCGCGATGGGAGCCAAAATTCAAGGTGCTGGTAGCAATACCATCGTGATTTCAGGCGTACCCAGCCTGCATTCCGTAGACTATTCAATTATTCCCGATCGCATTGAGGCAGGGACATTTTTAGTCGCAGGGGCAATTACTCACTCGGAAATAAGTTTATCCCCAGTCATACCCGATCAGATGACTGCGGTAATTTCCAAATTGCAGACAATGGGAGCCAAGATTATTACTGAAGCACCTGACTGTCTGCGGATAATTCCTGGTGTCGCTCATCTAGCTACAGATATTGAAACTCTACCCTATCCAGGTTTTCCGACGGATATGCAGGCTCAGTTTATGGCTTTGCTGACTCTGAGCGAAGGGGATAGCATGATTAAAGAAACGGTGTTCGAGAACCGCTTGCGCCACGTAGCTGAGTTAAATCGCATGGGTGCTGATATTCGAGTTAAAGGCAATGTCGCCATTGTTAGAGGTGTGCCGATGTTATCTGGTGCTCCTGTAGTGGCTACTGATTTACGAGCTTCAGCAGCTTTAGTGCTTGCGGGTCTTGCCGCACAAGGCACAACTTCTATTCGCGGCTTGCAGCATCTCGATCGCGGCTACGAGCAGCTAGAGGTAAAATTGCAAAAACTCGGAGCTCAATTGCACCGCGTAGATGAGGGCGGAGAGGCAGCCAGTGCTCCTGTCCCACCCAATCCTGTGCAATCGGGATTAAACTACTAAACTGTTAATTGTTAACGGTTAACACTTAACCGTTAACTGTTAACTGTCTTGGATCTTTAAATAGCAATATGGGTTTCTCACATACACCGCTAATCGGCTTGAAAGCAGACCAATTCCGGCATCCGTTGGATTTGGAAGCGACTAATGCTCTCAAGCAACTCCCTGGTTTGGATTTGATAGTGCGGCAACTCTTGGGGCCCCTTGGCGAGCAGTTTTTTCTGCTGGAGAATTTGGCTTCTGGGGTTTTAGTGGGGGAGAATCAGTTGCCCCATTTGCACCAATTGCTTTTGGATGCTTGCAAAACTCTGGATTTGGAACCCCCGCAGTTATACGTGCGCCAGAATCCAGTGCCTAATGCTTATACTTTTGCGATGCGGGGGAGACAGCCTTTTGTGGTTCTGCATACTTCTCTGATCGATTTGCTGACTCTGGAGGAAGTTCAGGCGGTGATTGCCCATGAATTGGGTCATCTGAAGTGCGAACATGGGGTTTACTTGACTTTGGCTAATTTGATCGTATTGGCAGCAGGTCAGGTTTCGCCAATTGGTGCTTTGATCGTGCAGGGGTTGCAGGCTCAGATTTTGGAGTGGTTGCGTTGTGCAGAATTTACGTGCGATCGCGCGGCTTTACTTGCTACTCAAGACCCAAAGGTGGTAGTATCACTATTGATGAAGTTGGCTGGAGGTTCGCCGAGTTTGGCTCCTTCCCTAAATGTGGATGCGTTTTTGGCTCAAGCTCGTGCCTACGATGACATCAGTAACACTCAGTTGGGGGATTTGCTCAAGCAAGCTCAGACGGCTAACTTGACCCATCCTGTGCCTGTTTTAAGGGCGCGAGAGATCGATCGCTGGGGCAGCACTCAAGATTATCAAGGTCTTGTGCAAAATCGATCTTCTGTGTATAATGAAAAAGTCAATCCCAAGGGCGGGTGGCGAAACTGGTAGACGCACCACACTCAAAATGTGGCACCGAAAGGTATGAGAGTTCGATTCTCTCCCCGCCCACTAAAAAATCTTAATCTGCAACCGCTTTCTGCCTTTAGGGGCTAGGTGAAGAAGGGGCTAGGGGCTAGGGGCTAGGGGCTAGGGAAGAAGGGGAAGAGAATATAGGGGCTCCGATGCTCCGATGCTCCGTTGCTCCGATGCTCCGTTGCTTAGGGAAGAAGGGGAGGAGAATAAAAGTAAGGGGCTCGGCGCGATCGCTCAGCCGAACGTTGCGATCGATTATAATTTCCTAATAGTCTTGGCAGTTGTTATATGTCTGGCTAGTAGGTTGGGTGGAGCGTAGCGTAACCTAACATCAAAGTTTAGTTAACGATTAACAGTTATAGTAACCGCTTTCGTAGGTGAAAACTTATGCCAAATTCACTCACTAGCAACTTTCAGAAAAGTTATCTTCGAGATTTCGCTGCAAAAATATACAATAAGCTTAAGTATCTGATTAAGATTTATATCCTCTTAAAACCTTACGCCAGAGGAGTTATTCAACTCAGTATTGATAATGCCGATCGATATTTTGGTAAAGACCGAGATATCAAAATTCATAAATTAGTCAGTCATGAAGATATACCTATTCAACCCGCAAAATTTTTAGAAGGTGATTTTTTAGAAATCATTACTCCTTTTAAAAATGAAGTTGAATCGGTAATGATAGATGCCAGAAAAGAAGGCTTTTCTTTTGCCAACAATCACATTATCACTCCAGAGCTAAAGGTGATATATGAGAAAGATATTGAATTTGAACAACTGCCAATATACAGAGAGGAACTGCCCCTAAACTATCAAAAACTATCTGGGACAGTTGCCTACTTATCAAATACAATGCCTCAGAATTATGGGCATTGGTTTTTCTATACTTTGCCGATGCTAGAAATCTATTGGAAATATATCGATAAACAAGAAATTGATTATTACTATATAGGTGATTCCCTAGCAAATTTCCAAAGAGAAACCCTTGTTGCACTTGGCATAAAAGAAGAACAAGTAGTTACTTTTCCCTGTAAACCTGATAGAGCAATTACTTGTGTGATTGACAGAAAGATACAAAACAACGGTCATAAATACCCAACTATTTTTGGCTACAGATTGGCTAGAAGCCTATTTGTACCTGAAGAAAATTATTCAAGTAGTAAATATCCAAAACGTTTATATATAAAACGCGGTAAGGTAGACCATCGCGAGGTAATCAATGACAATGAAGTTGTAGAATACTTAGAAAGTATCGGCTTTGAATCATTGACAATGCAGGGGAGAACAATACAGGAGCAAGCTGAAATATATTACAATGCAGATGTTATCATCTCTGTCTGTGGTTCGGCTTTAACAAATTTAATGTTTATCCGGGAAAATATCACAGTTATTGAAATTTTTCCTTTCGGTTATTTAGATGGTTTCTTTTATGCTCTAGCCAGTTATGCTCAGGCTAATTATTTTTATATCATTGGGGAAGAAATTCCTAATAATCCTACAGCACCACATTTCTCAAATCTAACTGTTAATATTAATAAGTTAAAACAAATCTGTAAATTAGCCGATTTGGTGTAAGTTTTTAAGCATTGTCGTCATTGCTTAGTAATTCTGTCGTCATTGCGAGCGAAGCAATCGCCTAGTCTCTGCGATTGCTTCGCTTCGCTCACAATGACAATAAGGGGGGGTTGTAAACCCGGAGTTGGTATTACAGAATAAGTAGAAGGTAGAGAGTAGACCGTTTGCTGTTGAGTCTGTCTCGTCTGGGTAACAAAATTTCAAAAACTCTTGATCTTTTCCAAGAGTGCTGTATATAATAAAAAAAGCGATACAGCTTAGCTTAAAAAGGACAAACTATGAGACTAAAAAGTTGGGAGTCTCCCCGTAACGAGGGCAGGAACTCCAAAGGTAGAGGCGGATCGGCGAGAGCTCGACAGCTCAAAAAGCAAAATCAAACTCTGCGAAAACAGCTAAAAGCACAAAACAATCAAAACAATCAAGGGAAGAGAACATCGGTTCTCTTCCTTTATTTTTTATCGTTCCAGTTGAATATTCGGGCAAATAGTGCGGCTAACGCGCTCAGCAGAGGGTCGCTCTTGCCAGTTATGAAGGATTCCTTGTAACTCCGCTTTCAAAGCTTCTAGGGCCTCAATTTGTTGAGCGATCGCCTCTACCTTGGTTTCTAAATGCCGCTTCACTTCCCCACAGGGTAGCTGACCGCGATCGCGAATGTCTAAAATATCTTTAATTTCGCTGAGACTTAAGCCTAGAGATTGCCAATACTCCGGACAGTTTTGGAGTAGAGACGCGATCGCCCGTCCACAAAAAAGTAAGTAAAATTTGAATCTCAAAGGCAGAAAAAAAGACACTCTTTAGGTTAAGCTTAAAAAAACTGAGCTTAACAGACTGCCTTATGAACATTATTGAATCCATCTTACAACAAATGTCCGGGGTGAGTCAAGCCCAAAAAAAGTTTATAATGACTTTACTTTCCACAATCGTGCTGGTTTATGGCAAAGTGAACTTCACCAATCTGGGCCGCTATAGTCCTGCCACTGAAAAAACTTATCGGCGGCATTTTTTAAAAAAGTTTGCCTGGGAGCAATTCTCTAAATATTTTATTAAAAAAGCCTTGAATCCTGAACGCACAATTATTGCCGTTATTGATTGTTCTTTTTTGAGAAAAAGTGGTAAACATACTGAGGGAAAAGGTTATTTTTATAATGGTATTGCGGGAAAAGCTGAACAAGGATTAGAAATTTCTGTGATTTCTGTTGTCGAAATTGAAACTCATATTTCCTATAGTTTAAGCGTGCAACAAACTCTTTCGCGTCCGACCACAGAACCACCGAAAAACTCCCTAATTTTTACTCGGAAAAGAAACTTAAAAAAACGGAGTAAAAAACAGGTATCTGAAACCTTAACACCTGATATAACAAGAGTTGACGACTATGCAAAGCATTTAAAAAATACTCGTTCTTTGTTGCCAGAATCTGTACGTTATTTGGTGGCTGATGGCTATTATTACCGCGCTAAATTTTGGGATGCTGTTCGGGAGTCAGATCTCAATTTGATTAGTAGATTAAGGGTTGATGCCAACCTGAATTACCTCTATACCGGAGCAAGGAATAAATTCGGCGCTCCTCGTAAATATGATGGTAAAGTTGACTGCAATAATTTGAAAAATCTAACTTTCGTCAAAGAAATTAAGCCAGGAGTTAAGCTTTATTCATTATTAGTATGGAGTTGTTGCTTAAAATGCAAAATCCGTTTGGCTTGTATATCTGAGCTTCAAGCTAACGGTAAAACCAAAAATGTTTTATTGTTTAGTACCGATATCAATCTCAAGGCTGAGCAAATACTTGAGTATTATCAAGCTCGTTTTCAAATTGAATTCATTTTTCGGGATGCCAAACAATTTACTGGTTTGTCCGATTGTCAATCTGTGAATAGCCAACGGCTTGATTTTCATTTTAATGCCAGCCTAGCGGCCTTAAATTTAGCCAAATATGAAGCCTCTAATCGCCACTTGTCTGCCCATCCATTCGTGTTTTCAATGGCCTCCTATAAACGCCTGGAATTCAATCGGCATCTACTTTATACATTTATTAGCAAGTTAGATTTAGACAAGGACTTGATTTTAAATCATCCTAACCTCCCCTCAGTCTTGTCTTATGGTACTCTGGCTGCTTAAAAACTGTCCGGACTATTGATTGCGATCGCTTGATGAAAGTCAGTCGATTCAGCACCCCTTCCCCAAACAGGCGATAACGTGATTCCGAACGCTCGACAGTAGGTGCTAACAGACCAATCTCTTCATAATAGCGAATAGTTTTTACAGATATGCCGCTAATGGCCGCGACTTCGCCAATTTTGTGTAATTTTTCCGCAACAGATGTACCCATAATTTTAGTTGGTAATAAGGGGACTTAAACAAATTTTAAACCCAATTTTTCCACTGTTACAGTTTCATCATCGCTATGGCTTTTTTGAGAGGGGAAATCTCTTCAGCAAGATAGAAACTGAATTGATTTAATTGGTGCTAGGATTCCATCATCTTTTCCCTCATCCATCCTACCATATTGGCGATTAAATTTGGCTGCGAAGGTGAAAAGGTGGGTAAGGAAATTTCGGCTGCGTCGCACACTGCACAAATGAAGCCATCAAATTTACTTAAAGCCTTGAGGAAGGTATTGCTAAATGCTGTCGCGTTTTCGGTTCCTGTTTGAGGGAAAGTTTGCCAGTAGAGGGTCATTTGGTTAGGGTGGTGGAAGAATTATGCCATGCTTCATAGAAGGTGAGGTAAGGTAAGTTTTGGGCACAAAGCCAGACGACTTTGTAGTTTTCGCGGATACGAGAATCTGGGCAATCTTTTAAGCCTTGAATTACTAAAGGTAAAAAAATAGTTTGATTTGAGACTTGTTGACCTAATAATATTGATTCTAAGCAATCACGAGCTACCTCTTGAATTTTATTGTCTTGGTTTGTACGTAAAACTAAGTTTAAATGAGATAATATTTTAATAATTTGCAAGTCTAAATCTTTTTCTGTTATATCGCCTAAGCCAAGGATGTTAAGATCGTTTGGAAGCAGATCTATTACCCCATCTTTAAGTTGATTAATCACTGCCTCGGTTCTTTTTTGAATGTCAGTAGCATACGGGTATTGTGGGTGGTCAGTTGGGGCTATCTTTAAAAAAGCCTTAGCGATTAACCAGTTAGTAAGAAAAGAAGAACATAGCCTATCAATTTTTTCTATATGTTGAGCCATATTTTCTACGATAAAATTTATGCCATCAAAATTAATATCTAAACTCTCAAAAACAAGTTGACTAAGATAATCAATGGCAGTTCCAGTAGGATCTATATTCATCAAATCCATGATTTTTTGAATGGCTTTTAATCTGAGATTTCCTGTGGTAATTTTACCCAGACTACAAGAAGCTATTTCTACACAACAGTTATTTTCAGAGACATCATCTATTATGCAATCCAATGCCTGAATTGCATCACAATTACCAGTGCCGATTACTCCTAAAGTTTTGATCGCTTCATGTCGGATATGCCGATACTTACTTCTATCTAGTAATGGCAATATAAATTTCACCGCTTTATGGTAGTCTGCTTCCGTTAGTGCTTCCCTAGCTCCCTCTATAATACTAGAATGAAATTGATACAAGCCTAATTTTTCATAGAGATAACCAAAACTCCATTCTATAATCTGCTGTACAATCTCATCAGCAAAGCTACTGTTCCTAAATTCAGTAATTGCAGCAGCAGCTAGAAAATAAGCTCGATACCAATAAAATTTACCCTCAAATCCATCATCAAACTCTAACAACGCCTTAATAAACCCTTCCTTCTGCTCAAATAAAACATCATTCCGCCCCACCCACAACAACATCACCTCTTTCCACCGCCGCTCAAAAATCCGATAACTCCCCAACTTCGGATTATCCGGTACATGATGCAAGAAAAAGTGCCAATCCTCAATAGCCTTCGCCGCAAAATACTCCTGAAACGTGGGATGAAAAAAGGCATAAACCGCTTCATCCGTTTTCGCATCTCTATCAACCAAATTCAGCCACCCTAACTCCTCAGCTAACTTAAACTGAGACTCCCCCATAAGCTGAATTGCCCAACTTTCCCTTAACCGAAACCGGCTCTCACTTTCAATTCCTGCCTTTGCCAATTCTCCCAGCACTTGATTTAACTGCTGTCGCTGTGCCCTTGTTGTCGAGTGTTTCTCTTGTTTCCACTCATAAAAGTAGCGAATAAACCGCTCGTAGAGCATCGCCTGAGTTTCCGGCAACTCTTCATCAGGACTTAAATAAAACGTCTGGCACAACAACGCTAATCGCAGGGGATTTCTAACTAATTTATAAATGTTAGTGCGGTTGGATTCTTTTAATTTATTCAGTAATTTTTTTCCTTTGCTCAAACAGTTATCAGATGGGTATTTCTTGTGCGCTTCTGTAAACCAATCCCTAATAAACTTATCAACTTTCTCAGGCTTAAACTCCAACGTGCGATAGGTTTTAAATCCAGGTAGCGGATTATTAACACTAGCATCCCAAACATTCAGGCGACAAGTCAAAACCACCCGCGCCTCAGCCACCCATCCGACAAGTTCATCCCGAATTTTTGCTAACGCCTCAGCGGGAGAAGCAGCCGCCATTTCATCCACTGCATCTAACAGCAACCAGACTTTACCTGACCGAAATTGTTGCTCAAGGGAGGCGGCTAAATTCTCCTGTGTGGCTTCGATTTTGCCAGCTTGTTTCAGCCAAATTTTCAACAGATACCCGGCTAAAGTTTCACCTTGCAAACCACCCAAGGGAATGCAAATCGGCAACCCCAAATTATGCTTGTCAATCCAACTCGCAATCTTATCGAGCAGCGTAGTTTTACCCGCACCCGGTTCACCAATAATGGCAAGGCGTTGGTCATTTCCCCCTTGAATCACCTCTGTGAGAAACTGCTGATTCTCATATTCTTTAACAATAACTTGCGGATTAAGTTGATATACATCATCTTTTGGCACAGATTCATCGCGTCGCTGCTGTTGCTTGCGCTCCAATAACCCTAGTGGCACATAGACATTTAATTCACATCCTAATTCCGTTGCTTGGCGGCGGAGTCGCTGTTTTTTTTGCTGTTCGGTGAGGATGTCGCGGCAGATTTGCGACCAGTTAATTTCAAGTTTATCGGGGTCTGGTGGGTTACACTCCTTCGGATCGACGATTTCGTTGATGTTTAAATTTAAGGCGTTGCAGATGACTTGAGCATAAGCCCGATCAATCTTTTCACCCTGAAAAAATCGCCCTATTGTCTTGGCATTTATCCCAGTATTCTCAGCAATCTTCTCATAAGTCAACCTGCCCCGATCATCACCTGGATCATTTTGAGCTTGTTTAAGTTTAATGATGCCTTCTGTAGTTGGCTTGATGCTGCGAGATTTGCGCGGTTGATTCATAGCTGCTTGAGCAGGAGGTACAGAGAGGGTACTACTATGCCCTGACTTATATCCCTAGCTTACCTAACTCTAGCTTTAATTGTGAAGGACAGAACAGAAACTTAATTATCTTTCCAATCTGGGCTGGTGACAACCCTATACCAAAAACTAGAGTTGTCTCAAAGCTAATTCATACAAAGGTTTTGAGCCATGAACGACTCTCAAAGAAATCAAGCACGTTTACTCAGCGAAGCTATGTCAAACTTCGACACGGCTTTAGAACAAGAACCGCAAAGAATAATTGAATATCAACTGCAAACGAGCCAACCCCATACAGAAAACCTGCCGGTCTTTCCTGGCTTGCCCCTATCAGCTTCGATAATGTGGTTTCTGCTAGTTTTAGTGCATTTTATCGTTCTGTTGAGAAGCACTAAAAAATAGATTGCTAGAGAGATAGGAATGAAAATCAAATAATTACTGCATATAATAATATGTAGTTGCGCTTTAGTGAAGATAGCGCAACTACATACATGAGAGTCAATTATTTAATTTTCTTCATTCCCTAAGAAATGATCCCGCCATTTCTAGGCGTGAGAAGCAGTAGCAGTTTGAGCTTTTGGTTGCTGACCATCCGCTGAGAGGGATTCTCCTTCTATAAAAGAACGTAGCATCCAGGCCATTTGTTCGTGCTGTTCCATCAAACCAGTCAAGAAATCAGCAGTTCCTTGATCCTTAAATTCTTCTGAGCAACTATCAATATGCTTGCGAAGATTGCGGATAACTAACTCGTGATCGTCCACTAAACGCGCCACCATTTCTGTTGCTAAAGGCAAATCGCCAATATGTTCTTTAACCGAGGCATATTTCAGAAATCCTTCAGCAGTACCAATTGGATAACCGCCTAAAGTTCTCACTCGTTCCGCTAGTGCGTCAATATTGATAGTTAATGCTTGGTAGTGTTCTTCCCACAACTGGTGTAGCGAACGAAATTGAGGGCCGACGACATCCCAGTGATACTTTTTGGTTTTGATTAAGAGTAGATAAGCATCTGCAAGATCGTGATTCAATAATTCAACCACGCCACCACGCTGCTCTTCAGATAGACCGATGTTTAACTTACGCATAGAAACGGCTCCTTACATTCATTATTCTCACTATCATTGGAACAAATTTTATCTATAGATTACATCAACCAAGAGGATGATAGAATTTAGATAAAAATGGCACAATTGAGGGTAAAATATTCTAATTAGATATCTTTAGATAGATGCAAATGATGCGATATTTTGGGTTGTGCGATCGCGAGAGAGGTAAGCAGTGAAAATTTTTGTTCCAGGCCGCCTTTGTCTGTTTGGCGAGCACAGCGATTGGGCTGGAGGCTACCGCCACGTAAATCCTGCTTTAGAAAAAGGCTACACGCTAATTGCTAGTACAAATCAGGGAATTTATGCAGAAGTTAAGCCTAATTCTACCGAATTGATAATTAAGACTACATTAAATGATAGTACCAAGCTCGATGAAATTGCACTGTCTATGGATAGAGCTAGTCTGCTGGCAGAAGCAGAAAAAGGTGGCTTTTTCAGTTATGCGGCTGGCGTTGCTTACCAATTTCTGACTCACTATCGCGTCGAGGGACTGGAAATTGATAATTATTTAACAGATTTACCTATTAAAAAAGGCTTGTCTTCAAGTGCGGTAATTTGTGTTTTAGTAGCTCGTGCTTTTAACCGTTTATACGACTTGAAAATGACGGTGAGAGGAGAAATGGAGATGGCCTATCAAGGCGAGATTTTAACTCCTTCTCGTTGCGGGCGTATGGATCAAGGTTGTGCTTACGGAAATCGACCAATTTTGATGATTTTTGACGGTACACGGATGGAGGTAAATGAGGTAAAAGTTCCCAAAGATTTGTTTTTTGTAATTGTAGATTTGGCTGCTAGTAAAAACACTCAAGAAATCTTAGGTAGTTTAAATAATTGCTATCCATTGGCTGTGAATCAGGTACAGAAAGATGTGCAGGAATATCTCGGTTCTATTAGTTCTAAAATCACTCTAGATGCAGTTGCGGCTTTGCAAGATGGAGAGGCAGAAAAAATAGGTGAATTGATGAAAATTTCCCAGAGTGAATTTGACAGATGTTTAATTCCTGCTTGTCCTCAGCAATTAACGGCTCCCGTACTTCATGAACTTCTAAATTATTCAGCTATTCAGCCTTATATTTTAGGCGGTAAAGGTGTCGGTTCGCAGGGAGATGGTACTGCACAGTTTATTGTTAAAAATGAAGAGAGTCAACAGCGGGTTATTGATATAATTGAGCGAGATTTCCCTCAGATGCAATGTTTAAAGCTCACAATTCCTTCTCAGTCTAGAGTTCGTAAAGCAGTAATTCCAGCGGCTGGGTTTGGTACGCGAATGTTTCCGTGTACTAAGGTTGTAAAGAAGGAATTATTTCCCATTATAGACCGGGATGGTCGCGCTAAACCTGTAATTTTGGCAATTGTTGAAGAAGCAATTAGTGCGGGAATTGAAGAGGTAGGAATTGTCGTACAACCAGGCGATCGCGAAATTTTTGAAGATTTATTTAAAAAGCCACCCAAGCCAGAACTTTTACAAAAATTGTCTCCACAAAATCAGGAATATAGCAAATATCTAGAAGATTTAGGAGAAAGAATTACGATTCTTACCCAAGACAGTCAAGATGGCTTTGGACACGCTGTGTTTTGTGCTAAAGAATGGGTAAATGACGAACCATTTTTACTGCTTTTGGGCGATCACATTTATGCGTCTGAAAGCGAAAGTTGTGCGCGTCAGCTATTAGATATTTACTCCCAGGTACAGCAGAGTGTTGTTGGTTTAAGAATTACGCCATCGGAGATGATTCATCATTACGGTTGTGCTACTGGAGTTTGGCAAAAAGAGGGTTCTATTTTGTCTGTTACTCAATTCTATGAAAAGCCGAAAATAGAGTACGCTCAGCAATACCTTCATATAAAAGGTATGGCAGATGAGCTGTTTTTGTCAATCTTTGGTATGTATGTACTTCAGCCTAAAATTTTTGATTATTTGGCAGCTCACATTAACCAAAATTTCCGGGAAGGAGGGGAATTTCAATTAACGTCTTGCCTGGAAAAATTGCGGCAGGAAGAGGGGATCGCAGGTTATATTGTGAAAGGCAAGTGTTTCGATACGGGATTGCCCGATGTTTATCGACAGACATTAATTGATTTTCCTAACTCTGGTCAGTAGCTATGTTTAATAGCAGTAGCTCTCGCGCTTCTTGCTTGACTCTACCTTCAATTACCTCTGCTTGTAAAGTAATAAAAGCCTCGAAGTCTTCTAATCCGTACTTTGTCATCTGCAAAAGGTGACGCAAATTTTCTTCAGCTTCTAGGGTCAAATAGCCCGTTGCTAAAGCGTTTTGAACAATTTTACTAATTAAATTCACAGTAGTTGCCCCTAGAAATTACACATTCTTACGCAAGACTAAGCCTCCTTAAACTTTGTTTCACAATTCTGGGGAAATCTAGGTTGTTTCTATCTTAAGAAATAGATGTAATGGCTCAGACTCGTACTAAAGTTAGATAAACAGAACTTACGCACCCAACCAAAGAAACCGGGTTTTTTGACTAAAATACTTCGCCCTTATCCACAGATCCTCTCAAAAACCCGGTTTCTGGAGCCTGATTTGTCTGAGATTATTGCTAGTTACTAATGGCTGATATTGCTTTTCCCTTCTTCCCTAGCCCCTAGCCCCTAGCCCCTAGCCCCTAGCTATAGTTGCTAGTAAAATTATGAAACGGGGACAAATAAGACAGATTCCAGACGCTCTAAAGTGCCTTGCAAATCATCATTAATTACTTGGAAATCAAACTCGCCAGCCGCATCTATTTCTTCTTTAGCGCGTTGGAGACGACGGGCGATCGCATCCTCTGAATCTTGACCCCGACTCCGCAAGCGCCTCTCTAACTCATCCCAGGAAGGCGGTAAAATAAAAATCCGCAACGCCTCTGGGAAAGTATCTCTAATTTGTCTCGCCCCTTCTAACTCAATTTCTAAGACTACCAATTTTCCCTCTTGAATCCCCTGCTTTACAGACTCGATCGGTGTTCCATACAAATTGCCTGCAAATTCAGCCCACTCCAGTAATTCCCCAGCCTCTACCATTTGTAGAAACTTGCTGCGGCTGACAAAATAGTAGTGTTTCCCCTCAATTTCCCCTTCACGCGGAGAGCGAGTCGTCACCGATACGGATAAATACAGTTGAGAGTGGCGTTGGAGGAGCGATCGCACTAAAGTCCCCTTTCCCACCCCGCTAGGCCCTGTCAACACAATCAATCTACCATTCGTCATTGCTTAATCATCCTTGCCTTGACCATCTTTGTGGAGTACGAATCTGTGAGCAACTGTTTCCGGCTGAATTGCGGACAAAATTACATGACTGGAATCTGTAATAATTACCGCTCTAGTACGCCTACCGTAAGTAGCATCAATCAGTTGTCCCCGTTCGCGCGCATCACTAATGATACGCTTGATTGGCGCAGACTCAGGGCTGACAATTGCAATCACTCGGTTTGCAGACACAATATTGCCAAAACCGATATTAATTAGCTGAATATCCATGCAAAACTAAGGCGCTAGTGTGTAAGAAGCTGTAATTTCTTAATTTTAATGATATCTACAAAAATTTTGAGTTACAAGCCGGAAACTGACAAAAACTGACTTTTTTAGTTTTTGTCAGTTTTCGGCATTTTTTAGCATAATTTATGAATTTTTAAGGGCGAAATTTTTAATTTTTAATTTTTAATTTTTAATTCTGCAAGTGCTTTTTGGCTTTTTTGCTCGAAATAGTCTTAAAATGTAACTTGTGCTTGCCAGTAGGGAACTGCAACACCTGTAATTTAACGACTAAAAAGGGTGCTGCTCGTGCAACCAGTTGACTTTACCACTTTAATGGCTGCTTGTTGCGAACTGCGCTCAGACTGGCTGCCGGCGCGTCTGGAACAAGTATATCAGCGCGATCGCCACACTGTAGCTTTAGCACTGCGAACTATAAATCGGCGCGGCTGGCTGGATATTTCCTGGCATCCTCAAGGTGCTCGCCTCTGCATTGGTTCACCACCGCCTCGCACGCCCGATACTTTCACCTTTAGCCAACAACTGCGGCATCAACTAGGAAGTTTAGCACTGGTGGCGATCGCACAAGTCGCCCCTTGGGAAAGAGTCATCGACCTGCAATTTGCCCGCAGACCCGGAGAACCCGCCCTCTGGCATCTCTACGTCGAGATCATGTCTAAATATAGCAACGTTATCCTCACTACTCAAGACAACCTGATCGTCACCTGCGCCCACCAAGTCAGCGCCCAACAGTCCAGCGTCCGCCCCATCCAAACAGGTCAACCTTACGAACTTCCGCCCTCCCTCACCGATGCTGTACCCAGTTTAAGCGAACCTATAGAGCGATGGCAACAACGCATCAGCCTAGTTCCCGGACAATTGCGGCGGAACTTACTTAAAAATTATCGCGGATTAAGTTCAGCATTGGTCATGTCTGCGATCGCAGCCGCCGGTTTAGACCCCGACCAATCTACCTTAAATCTCAGTCCTGAAGATTGGCAACAATTATACAATTGTTGGCAACAATGGCTCCAAGCCTTAGAAAAATCCAACTTTCAGCCTAGTTTTACGCCCCAAGGCTACACTGTCATCGACTGGAATAGTCGGCAATCTCTGAATGGGAAATCGGCTGTTGAATCTGTACAAAAATTACTCAATACCTACTACACAACAGAGTTAAATCAACAAGTATTCGCGCAACTGAGCCATCAATTAAAACAGAAACTCAGCAGCCTCTTAGCCAAATTACGCCTCAAAGCTAATACCTTTAAAGAACGTTTACAACAATCTGCTCGTGCTGATGCTGACAAATTGCAAGCAGATTTATTAATGGCCAACCTGCACGAATGGCAACCGGGGATGAAAACTATTACCCTCCCCGACTTTGAAACTGGGGAACCAGCTACCATTCCTCTTGACCCCGAAAAAAACGCCGTCCAAAACGCCCAAGCCCTTTATAAACGTCACCAAAAGCTTAAACGCGCTCGTATAGCAGTAGAACCCCTGTTAGCAGCCGTACAGGAAGAAATAGATTATTTAGAGCAAGTAGAAGCCGCTCTTTCACATTTAGAAAGCTACCATAACTCCGAAGATTTGCAGACTTTAGAAGAAATTCGCGACGAGTTAATTCAGCAGAAATATCTCGAAGATCCCGGTAATCGCTTGCGGGCGGGACAAGAAGCCCGCGCCGCTAAGGAACAAGGGCCCGATTTCTATCGCTATAAAACGCCCAGTGGTTTTGAATTATTAATTGGTCGCAATAATCGCCAGAATGATTTATTAACTTTCCGCATTGCTGGAGATTATGACCTGTGGTTTCATACCCAAGAGATTCCAGGGAGTCACGGATTGCTGCGCCTAGAACCGGGTACTGCGGCTGAGGAAGCCGATTTGCAATTTGCAGCTAATTTGGCCGCTTACTACAGTCGCGCGCGTCAGAGCGAACAAGTACCAGTGGTTTATACTGAACCGAAGTATGTTTATAAGCCCAAGGGTGCCAAACCTGGGATGGTAGTTTATAAGCAAGAGCGAATTATTTGGGGTCGTCCGCAGCAAGCCTTGGCTAAGGCTGCACTTAGGGTTTGATGGCTTTGGCTGTCAATTAAACCGAACACAGGCTTAACAATTTGTTATATATATGCAATTTTTTTGTTAAACTATTACTTGAGAGGGAAGACAAAGGTCTTCATAACCCCCTGCAAGCTTGGGAAGGCGCAGTTTGGGTTTCCTCCTTCTGAGAACACAACGGATTTAAATATTTTTGCAGACCAGCTTGTATTTAAGCTGGTTGTTCTGTTTCAGGAAATAGAAGAAGGGGCTAGGGGCTAGGGGCTAGGGACTAGGGAAAGAGGGGGAGCGGGGGAGCAGGGGAGGATGGGGGAGATGGGGAAGATGGGGAAGATGGGGAAGATGGGCAATTAGCAATTAGCAATTACCAATTACCAATTACCAATTACCAATTACCAATTACCAATTACCAACTCAGATAAAACCGTGCTTTCTGTATTTGCTAATTCTTCCAATGTTAAACGAGTTAAGGCGATTAAAAACTTCCCTTGATTGACAACACTTGATAACTCCTCTAGATGATTTGTGTGAAATTTTTCTAAATTCTCGGCCGCATCTTTGACTAAAGCGTGCAATACTTGAAAAGCTCCCATAGACAAAGGCGGTTCACCGCGATAGTTTTCCATCCGGCCACCTTGTCGATATTCTGGATAAGCTTCTAATCCTAAAAACTGCAAAAACCAATCAGCCCGATATTTACCATTATTAGCAGCAATAATACCTCGATAATCTGCAATTAACTCATCCATTAAATTATTCCGCATTGAACCTAAAAGTCGGCGCGTAAAATAGTGAGTACATTCATGTTCCAAACGAATCGTAAGAGAGATAGGCAACCACTCTGATTCACTCATTCCCATATCTGAGGCTGCCAATCCACTATAACCCCCTGGACTCAAAACAATAAACCGATCTTGATAGCGATCTTTTTGGGGAATTAACTTCTTGAACTCAGCTTGCCATGCTGCCTCTGTTATCATTTGCATTTGTTGAGATTCCCACTGGGTGCGATAAGTACGAACGCGATCCCAATTGTTGTATCCTGCTACCATCACAGCACCCATTGAGTTAGGAATAGGTTGAGGTTCATTGCGATGGATAAGTGCTTGCACCAAGCTGACAAAATCTTCGCGGCATCCCGCAATTAAAATCGGAATTTTGCCCGCCAAACTTTCATGGAGAATCAACTTTAATGTTTCTGGCTGTTGTAAGACTAACCCTGTTGCTTCCGCCATCGCCACTGTAGAATAACCCTTCCGAGTTGCTAACCGATAATTTTCTATTTCACTGATACCAGCGAGTATGGGAAATTGTAACTGTACGAGTTTCGATCGTAAAGTGGTAAATACCCCCTCCTGCTCTGCTTCAGTTAGGTAAGTTTCCCACGCTGTCAGATATGATTCAGGTAAAAGGGGAAAGGTAGGCAAAGAGTCAAATTCAAGCGGTGCGAACACATTGTCATTGTAGGCGAGTAATTCCTCTATTTCTAAGGGAGTTGCGCCATAACGGGTGAGGATGTCGGTGCGAAGGGATAGAGACATTTTCCCAAGATTTGCAATTGCTAAAACTCAATTTGCCAGTGAGTATAACATAGAAAGAGTCATCAGTTTTATTCTGTTCTCACTGGCGTTATTTAAGAAATCATTTAATTTGGCTAAGTTTCTTTAAGCGACGGCTTCTAGTTCATCTTCACTGAATTCTCCCTCTTCAAATACTATTTGGCTCCGCGCGATCGCCACTACCAGCATTTCTGCAACTTGCTCTTGAGTGAAGGTGGTATCTACTTCACTTTTTGCCAGTTCTAAGACTTTTTCGCTCTTGCTATCCATACTCTACGCGCTCCTATGACTGCAACTTAGAATAGCTTGATTAAGCAATCCCTAGATTACAACTTGACCCGAAGTTTGATTACAGTTTTGTAATTTTTACGTAGTCATTAGCTCTAGAAGAGCGATCGGTACAGTAGTGGATCGCCAATAGCTCAGCTTCTGGTGGACTTTGATTTTAGATCGACTCTTGACTTTTGATTTGAAATATGATAATTCCTGAATTACTTAGAAATAAAAGTTTTGTGACACTCTTCATCTAAACTTGGCGCTGATGAGGGTAGGATGAGAGCCAATAGACTAACATTGAGACAGCATTCCTAAAATTGGATAGACAAGAAGATGGGAATCAACAACGATATAACAACAGCTCAAGCCTCACAAAAAGTTGTCAAAGGAAATGACCCTCTGGTTTTAGATAATTCTAATATCGTCTGGCTAATTCAGTCGGGAACGCTAGCGATATTTGCTGTAACAGTTGTTGATAAAGTTCCCACCGGAGCCCGTCGCTACTTATTTAGTGTCTGTGCTGGTAATGCCCTATTTGGAGTGGTAAAAGCTGGGGAAACGCCCTATCAAATTATAGCAGTTGCCGTTGAAGAAGCGACATTAATTGAGTCAAGCATGACTGAGATAATTCAACTTGCAGAGTCTCAAGTTGATGACGAACGAGAAACTTGCCGACAGATCCTAGAGACTTGGAATAGTCACCTGACCTCTGTATTTACAGGCACTAATATTCCCTTCAAACCGATCGACACGCTCAAAGATCGAGTCCAGATTACTCCTTTTCTCTCTCAACTCCACAGTGACTTTCTTTACCACTTAGAGCAACTAGAGAACCAAGAAATTAATGCTAAATTTGCCATATTTCAAGAGCGTCAACGCCTCAACCAACAAAGTACCCAAGGTGCAATTACTAAGTTAGTATCAATTCTCAAACCCAAAACCGTAGAATTTTTTCAGGAAGGAACCCCCTTATTAATCGCTGCTGGGGCAGTTGGTCGAGCTATGGGCATAGAAATTCGTCCTCCCGCCCGTTCAGAAAATTTAGAGCGCCTCAAAAACCCCTTAGAAGCTATTGCTCGTGCTTCCCGAATTCGTTATCGGCGAGTGCTACTTGAAGACCGCTGGTGGCGGCAAGACTGCGGGGCTATTTTAGGCTATATGGAGGCCGATAAACGACCGGTTGCCTTATTGCCGGTACCAGGAGGCAAATATGAGGTTTTCGATCCAACTCAACAGCAACGTCTACCTTTAACCTCAGAAATTCTTGAGGAACTAGATCCCGTTGCCTATACTTTTTATCGACCCTTTCCAGAACAAACTCTTAACTCTTTAGAAATTATCAAGTTTGCCACCAAGGGTCTGCAACGAGATATCGCAATTCTCATTCTTGCTGGAGTGATTGCCACTCTGTTAGGAATGGTTATTCCCCAAGCTACTGCCATTCTAGTTGATAACGCAATTCCTGATGCCGATCGCGGGCTACTATGGCAAATTGGACTGGCTTTGCTAGCCACCAGTTTTGGCAAAACTATATTTGAGTTAGCGGAAGGATTTGTCACTTTAAGAACTCAAAGTCTTTCTAATTCAGCCTTGCAAACCGCTTTTTGGGATCGGTTACTGAAACTACGAGTTTCTTTTTTCCGCCAATATTCAACCGGGGACTTGCAATCGCGAGTTTCAGCTATTACCCAAATTCGGCAAATTCTCACCGGTACTGTCTTGGGAACTCTGTTTCATAGTTTCTTCTCTCTGTTAAATTTGGGATTACTATTTGTTTACAGTAGCAGTTTAGCTTTCATAGCTGTGGGAGTTGGTGTCCTCAGTGTGATGGTGACATTAATCTCAGGACTGCTCACTCAGCGAACAATGCGTCCTTTGCAAGAATTAGAAGGGGAAATTTTTGGATTAACGGTGGAGTTAATCGGAGGTGTTTCTAAACTTAGAGTAGCAGGAGCCGAGAACCGTGCCTTTGCTTACTGGACGAGAAAATACACAGAGCAACTTCAGTTAATGTTGAGTACAGAAGTGCTTGAGGATATAGTCGCGATCTTCAATACAGTTTTACCAACTTTAAGTTCGATGCTCCTCTATTTCTTAGCAGTTAATTTGATTGTACAAGGAAAAGGTACGCTTTCTACTGGTACATTTCTGGCATTTAATAGCGCTTTTGCGATTTTTATTACGGGGACTACTAGCCTTAGTAATACGATTATTAAGATATTGGAAATAACGGTGCTGTGGGAACGGGCAAAACCGATTTTAGAAGCAGAACCGGAAATCGATCTGAATAAAACAGATCCCGGTAGGCTAAATGGAGGGGTGAAATTAGACCGGGTGACATTCCGCTACCGCCCGGATGGTATGCTCACACTCGATCAGGTGACAGTTGAAGCTAAAGCTGGAGAATTTATTGCCCTTGTTGGCCCGTCAGGTAGCGGAAAATCTACGATTATTCGGTTACTTTTAGGATTTGAAACGCCGGAAGATGGAACAATTTATTATGACGGTCAAGATTTAGATGGTCTAGATATTTCTGCAATTCGCCGTCAGTTAGGAGTGGTGTTACAAAACGGTCGGATTAATAGTGCATCTATGTTTGAAAATATTTCTGGCGGTGCATTAGTGACTATGGATGAAGCTTGGACAGCGGCAAAAATGGCTGGGTTAGGAGAGGATATTGAAAATATGCCGATGGGAATGCACACTGTGATTTCTGAAGGCGGTACTAATTTATCAGGGGGACAGCGACAACGTTTGTTAATTGCTCGTTCGTTGGTACTGAAACCCAAAATTTTGATTTTTGATGAGGCAACTAGCGCTTTGGATAATAGGACACAAGCAATTGTTAGTGCTAGTTTGGAACAGTTAGATGTAACGCGAATTGTGGTAGCTCATCGCTTGACTACTATTCGTAATGCAGATTGCATTTATGTGATTGAGGCTGGTCAAGTGGTACAAAGTGGTAAGTTTGAGGAGTTGATAGAAAAACCGGGATTATTTGCTCAATTGATGGCTCGGCAAATGGCTTAATGTTATGTATTGTTAACAGTTAATCGTTAACAGTTAACCGTTAACAGTTAACCGTTAACAATGTCTAAACAAATGCCCCTAAAAGTTTGAGTGTTGCTAACTGTGCTTCTGTTAAATGTGTAGATTCCCTCAAACACATTCCTTCATAAAGCCTTTTACTTCTAAGAGTTTCTAAGCATTCGCCGGTGCTGACTTTCCACAATTTAATGGTTTCGTCTTGACCGGCACTGGCTAAAATGTCACCATTCGGACTAAATGCGATCGCCCAAACCCAGTTTGTATGTGCCGATAGAGTTTGCCAACACTCACCGCTGTCAATTTCCCAAAATTTTACGGTTTGATCGCAACTTCCACTCGCTAAGAATTTGCCATCGGGACTAAAGGCGACTGTTTGCACCCAACTCACATGATCCCAAAAGGTTTGCAGGCATTGACCTGTATCAATATCCCAGAGTTTAATAGTTTGGTCGCAACTGCCACTAGCTAATAGTCTTCCATCGGGACTAAAGGCGACTGCTTGCACCCAACTGCTATGTCCTTCAAAGGTTCTTAAACATCTTCCTGTGTGGACGCACCATAATTTTACGGTTTTGTCTTCGCTGGCGCTGGCAACGATCGCACCATTAGGACTAAAGGCGACTGACCACAACCAACCTGCGTGCGATCGCCAGGTGGCGCAACAGTTGCCAGAACGAAGGTTCCATAATTTTACGGTATTGTCACCACCACCACTAGCTAACATTTTCCCATCGGGGCTAAATGCTATAGACCGAATCCAGCGCGGGTTTCCTAGTAAGGTTTTCAGGCAAGTGCCGCTGCTAGCATCCCATAATTTAATCGTGTAGTCGCTGCTGGCACTAGCTAAGGTTGTGCCATCGGGACTAAAGGCGACGGAACAAACCCAACCTGCATGGCCTAGTAAGGTAATGGGACTGCAAGGGCCAGAGGAGTTAAGGTTAGTTTTCCAAAGCTTGACTGTACCATCTTCGCTGCCGCTGGCTAGGGTTTTGCCATCGGGACTGAAGGCGACGGATTGAAACCAACTGGCGTAACCTTGCCAAATGCTGTTGCAGTTACCCGTACTCACTTCCCAAAACCTGACGGTGCGGTCTTCGCCACCGCTGACTAGGGTGTTGCCATCGGGACTAAAGACGACGGCGCAGAGGCGACTGCTATGGCCGTGTAGTGTTTTCAGGCAGCGCTTTGCTGTTAAGTCCCAGATTTTGACGGTGCGATCGCCACTACCACTGGCAAGTAGTTTACCATCGGGGCTAAAAGCGAGGGAACGCAAACGTTGGGAGTGTCCGGGGAGTGATGCTAATAGGGTTCCTGTGCTAGTTTCCCATAGTTTGACGGTGCGATCGCCTCCGCCGCTGGCTAAGGTTTTGCCGTCTGGACTGAAGGCGAGGGTGCGAACCCAACTGCTAGAATCCTGCCATGTCTGCAAGCATTTCCCTGTGAGAACGTCCCAGAGTTTGATGGTACGATCTTCGCTACCACTGGCGAGGGTTCTGCCGTTGGGACTAAAAGTTACTGACCAGACGTAACTGGTATGACCTGCGTAAATTTGTTGACACCAACCGCTTTGAATGTCCCACAATCGGACTGTGCGATCGCTGCTGCTGCTGGCTACGGTTTGACTGTCAGGACTGAAGGCCACCGTCCGTACTCGTTGATTGTGTCCTGAGAGGGTTTTCAGGCAGTTTCCGGTGCCTACGTCCCAAATTTTGACGGTGCGATCGCTACTCCCGCTACACAGTAAGCTACCATTTGGGCTGAAGGCAATTGAATTTACCCAACCTGCGTGTCCTTCGTAAATTCTTAACAGCGTACCGTCGTCTGCTAACCACAAGCAAATTTCTCCATTAGCGTCTCCGGTTGCTAATAGCGTGCCATCGGGACTAAAGGCAAGTGCTAAAACATTGGTTAGCTGTTTGGCAAACACGGATTTAGCTAAATCTGCACCTTTAAAATTGACATCATGTAGGTTTGTGCCTTGCAAATAAGCTTGCCAAACTGTGAGATGAGAAAAATCATAGCCGCTGACATCGATCTGCATTTGACATAGAATATTCAGCAGATTTCCGGCTGCATACCCAGGCGATTGAGATGGCTGCATTTGCAGCTCATGTATCAATTGTTTAAAGTGATTTGCAATCCTAGCTTTGGTTTTGAATGCTGTTAATAACCTTTCGAGGATGGGATTGAGAATAAACTTGATTTGGGTTTGTCGGATATAGTCTTTTGCCTGAGCTTTGAGCAGAGCATGACTGTTTAAAATCGCAAAGTTTCCCGTTTCAATCTCTTCGCAAACTTGCTTGACTAAAGAGCCGATCGCATATTCCCTCACTACGGGCTGCAAGACAAACTGACTGCCGGTTTGTTCGATCAGCGAACGTTGCACTAAAGACTTTAAAGTTTCAACTAACCGAGGTTTGGAAACCAGGGGATAAATATCAGAATATAATTCCTCTGCTGATACTGGTTCTAAATTAATAGCTATCCAGTAAAATAAAGCTTTGCCTAAGTCGGTTAAACGATTAAACTGTTCTTCTAAGAGAGTACGTATTTCATCAATCACCAATAGGTTATGTTGAGTAAACTCTGAAATATTACCTTCAAATAATTCTCGAATCGTCGAGGCAATAATCTTTAAGGCAAGGGGATGACCAGCATACTGTTCAACTAAAGCAAACCCCTCTTGTTCTGATGTCCAGTAACAACCTTTGAGGCGTAATAGTTGCAAACCTGCGGAGGTAGATAAACCTTGCAGTCGCAAGCAGCGAATTGGTAAAGTTTCCCCCTGCATTATCGAAATTTCTTTCGGTTTTTCACGAGTGGTTAGTAGCAAGCAGCTATGGTGACGACCCTCTCCTAAACACTTAAAAAATTCACCGTAATCTTCATAACCTTCTTGGTAATAACCCGTGTAAACACCACCCTGTAGAATCGTTTCGACATTATCTAAAATCAACAAGCAACGATGGTTGCGGAAAAAATCGATGGCGCAAGAGATTTTTTCATGGACTGTTGCAGCTAAATCGATTTCTTGACTATTAGCAATTGATTGCAGAATGCTCGTTAAAATTTGTTGTAGGGGTGGAGCATTTCGCAGCGATCGCCAAATCACGTATTGAAAACAATCTTGGATTTGTTCAGCTAATTTCACGCTGAGATAGGTTTTGCCAATGCCTCCTAAACCAACGATCGCGACTAAACGACAGCGATCGCCTACAATCCATTGTTTAAGTTGAGCTATTTCCTCGTAGCGATCGTAAAACGTGGAAACATCAGGCGCAATCCCCCAATCTTGATAACTCTGGAGTTGTGCGGGTGGCAAATTGTCGTCAGGCGGTACAACCGGGGAGCTCAATAAATCTTGAGTTGGGTAGCTTGTGGGCGGGGCTAAAACTGCTAGCGATGAAGTGGAAGGATCTTGCTGCACAACGCTGACAGGATAGTTATCCGAGTTTTCTGGTAAAGATAGGTTCCTCTTCTCTCCCACCGCAGACCATTTTCGCTCTAGCGCTGCTCGAAAGTTCGCCTTGCTTACCTTTTCGCCACAAGCATCGGAGAGCGATCGCCACAGTTTCGGGCCTGCATCTTGCTTGAGATAGCTAGCTGAATAGCCGTGAGTTTGGGCAACTTCGTCATAGCGCAAACTTGGCCTCGTCCAAAATTCCTCTAATAAAAGTCTTTGCAAGTCGCTCAAGTGCCTGGCCGTTTTAGCCACCACCAAATTATCTGCCAATTCTAGTGCCTGACTGACGTTCATGGTTTAAAACTTAGGCTTTTTGCTAACAAAAGTGTACCTGACCTGAATTTATCAGAGTTTTTCTGACCAAAGTTAAGAAAATAATTAAATTTTGTTTCTAACTCCTGAGTTTTACTGAACTTTTCTATATTGACGGTACTGGGAAGGACTGGTTATTCTGATAAAAGATTCGAGCAAGAATCAAACGTCAAGCGAACATCGCAAAGACACCTCTTAAACCCATTCATTTAAAACAGGAAAAACATCATGTCTACTCGCAAAGAAGCCGAAGAACAACTCGCCATCAAAGCTCTTAAAGATCCCAGCTTCCGCGAAAAACTCAAAGCCAATCCTAAAGCAGTGATTTCTTCAGAGTTTAACACTCAAGTGCCAGACGATCTGACAATTGAAGTAGTAGAAGAAACAGCTACTAAGATGTACTTAGTTCTACCTGCTCCTGAAGCTGTTGAAGAAGAATTATCTGAAGAACAATTAGAAGCTGTCGCTGGTGGCGGTTGCTGGATTGCTGGTAGCCGTGGCTGCGGTTTTGTAACTCGCACTTAATGCGATTTAGACAGCAGTTTCTGGAGCTAGTCTAAGAAGAGGAAGCTAAGCACTTGAATAAGTTTTGCTTCCTCTTTTTTATCCAAATTAGCAATTAGCAATTAGCAATTAGCAATAGGACTTAGAAAAAATGCAAGTTTGTAAAAAAGATTTAATTAAAATTGTTGAAAAAGCTAGCACGATCGACGAACGCCTTAACTCTAATTTTGCCTTCGATTCAGCTAGCGAGAGCCCAGACATTATTAATGCCCGAATCAAACAGTGGTGTCAAGTTGTAGCTGAAGGAGATTTCGCAAAATTCCAGCAACACCTGAGCCAGATGGGTTTAGATTTAAACTCAGCCCGCAACGCTGTTAGTAACGTTCGCTTTCAGGGCGATCGCTTACCAGCATGGGCTCAAACCCTAGAAGAGAGCTTACAAGCCAGAACTGCGATCGCCAAAGACAATTTAGCATTTCTCAATCCCCTGCGCCCTTTACCCTTTGAAGAAATTTGGCTGTCTTCAGTTTACATCGCCAGAGAAAAACTAATCGCGAACACCGGAAATAGCTACTCACTGCTAACCGCAGCCGCCCACGCCAACTTAGAACGCAGCCTGCTAGAATTGTTAGCAAATTTGGGCTCGCGGGCATTATTTCAGAAATTTAAAATCTTTCAACAGCAAAAACAACCTGCCTTAGTTAGCTCCTGGCCATTAACTGTCACCTATACTAACAAACAATACAAGCAATTTATCGAAGACTTGCTGAACGGAGAATTAATAACATTTTTCCAAGAGTATTCCGTATTGGCACGTCTAGCCGGGACGCTGGTAAACTTATGGGTAGAAACAACAACTGAATTCCTGCAAAGATTAGCTTCAGATTGGAGTGAAATTCAGCAAACTTTCCAACCGGAAACAGAGCTGGGTCAAGTTACAGTTATTCAACCCAACCTTTCCGATCGCCACCGTCAAGGGCGTTCCGCGATCGCAATTCTATTTAGCTCAGGCTTAGAACTGGTTTACAAACCCAAAAGCCTTGGTACAGAAAAAGCTTACAGCCAGTTACTCACTTGGTTAAATAACAGAGATATTCCCTTAACCTTTAAACCGCAAAAAATCATCGATCGCTCAACCTATGGCTGGGCAGAATTTATCGAACATCTACCTTGTCAAAACCAAGCACAAGCTAGTCGCTACTATCAACGGATGGGGATGTTTCTCTGCCTAGCCTACGTCCTCAAAGGCACAGACTTTCTTGATGAAAATATTATTGCTTGTGGCGAATATCCCGTCCCCATCGATTTAGAAATGCTCTTAAATCATGGCGTGCGGGGGGAAGTTAGCACCGCCGATCGAGATGCCTATTCCCTCGCTTACGAACAAATGTATAGCTCCGTATTGGATACGGGATTACTTCCTAGATGGCTATTTGTAGCCACAGGGCAAAGCCTTGACGTTTCAGGTTTGGGAAGTGGCAGCCAGCAAGAAACGCTCTTTAAAGTAACGAAATGGCAGAACGTCAATAAAGATGACATGGTTCTAGGTTCGGATTATGAGGCGATGCCACCTGGTAAAAACATACCGTATCTAAATGGTGTGGGACTTTCCCCCAGCAATTATTTAGAAGAACTCATCGCTGGGTTTCGGCAAATGTACCAGTTTCTCCGAGAACAGCGCGACGCACTTTTGACAGCAGATAGCCCTTTAATGAATCTGGGCAAACAGCAAGTGCGCTTCACTTTCAGAGCAACAAAAATTTATTGCGTCATACTAGAAATGTCGCTGAAATTAGAGGCTCTGAAAGATGGTGCAAATCGCAGCATTCAGTTAGATTATTTGAGTAGAGAGCGATTTTGGAATGACAAATTTCATAGCTTGCGACGCAATAGCGAGGGAGCAGTTGGGCAGTTGATTGCAGCCGAAAAACAAGCACTAGAGTATATGGATATTCCCTTATTTACAGCTTGGGCTAATCAAGATGCTTTGCCGATCGCTACTAATGAAACCATTGAAAACTGCTTTGCCCAACCAAGTATCGACTTAGCGATCGCTCGATTGCAACAATTGAGCGCAGATGACCTAAAATGGCAAATTGGACTAATTCGCGGTTCCCTCTACGCACAGATTGCCAAACAATGCGAGAGTTCTAGTTTAAGCCCAAGTTTAGAACTCCAGCTCGATTTAGTCCCACAACTGGATTCAAAAGATTTAGTCCGAGAAGCCGAAGCGATCGCCAAACGCCTCCAAAACAATGCCCTTCATTCTCCCAATGGTAGCGCCAGTTGGATTGCTCTAGTTTACTTAATGGAGATCCAGCGCTTTCAACTAGAACCTGTAAGCGATCGGCTCTATGACGGCAGTTGTGGAATTGGCATATTTCTATCAGCTTTAGCCAAAATTCAAGGAAATTCAGAACTTCAAGAACTAACTTTAGCAGCGATCGAATCTCTGCGTCAGCATTTACAAAATCCTCAAATTAGTCGCGCTATGGTGCAAAAAATTGGGATTGGCGGTGCTGTGGGATGCGGTTCTATAATCTACGGGTTAACTCGAATTGGCCAATTTCTAGAAAATAGCGCTGTAATTGAGGATGCAACCAAAGCTGCTGCTTTATTAACACCAGAAAAATTTGCCGACGATCGCAAGTTTGATGTTACTTTCGGCACAGCCGGAGCGATTTTAGGACTGTTAGCGCTCTACGAAGTAACCAAAGAACCAGCCATTTTAGAACAAGCGATCGCAGGAGGAAAGCATTTACTTCAATACCGCACTGCTAGCGACTCCGGATTCAGAACTTGGCAAACCGTTGATGGCAAGTTACTAACAGGATTTTCTCACGGTGCGGCGGGGATTGCTTATGCCTTATTGCGGTTATATAAAGTCAGCAACGAGGTTGTATTTCTAGAAGCAGCAGCAGAAGCGATCGCTTACGAACGCAGCGTTTTCTCACCAAAAGCAGGTAACTGGCCAGATTTTAGAAACTCCGTCAGCCGTAACGGAGAACCCAGTTTTACGAACACTTGGTGTCATGGTGCGCCAGGAATAGGTTTAGCACGGCTGGGAAGTTTGGAAATGCTTAATTCGGCGGAAATTCAGCAAGATATTGAATTTGCGATCGCAGCTACGCCGCAAGTCAAAGCCGAAGAAATAGACAATTATTGCTGTGGTAATTTCGGGCGGCTCGAGCTATTTCTAGAAGCAGGAAAACGCTTAAATCGACCGGAATTAATTACTATTGCCCAACAACAAGCTGCTTGGGTAGTAACTCGCGCCCGACAAACGGGATCTTTCCAAGTATTTGCTAATGTGGCAGGGGATACATACAGCCCTGGTCTGTTTACGGGAACTGCGGGAATTGGTTATCAACTGCTGCGCCTAGCTTATCCCGACTTACTGCCATCTCTATTGTTGTGGAAATGAAGCAAAAGAGTTTTGAGTTTAAAACGATCAGAAAAACTATCACAGAGGATTCGGAAAATGACTGCTAAGACATTACCTTTGGCTCCCCAATTGGCTCAATTAGATGACGCGCTAGAACAAAAAACGATCGAGCGGTGGATGAAATTAGACGAGCAAGAATTAACGAGTATCAGCCATATCAAGCGATTTACGGAATATTACGAAGCCGATCCAGAATTTAGAAAAAATGTGGCGATCGCACCCGAACAAACAGTGGCTCAATACAATCTCAAAATTCCCTTAGCAGAAATTCGCTGGTTATGGGACGCGGAATTTGTAAAAAGCCAACAATCCCAAGACATCCCATTTCCCATCGCCCTCCAACGTTTCATTGACTACGAAAAAGCACGGGAACGATATTTTTTTCGCTGGCGCAATAATATGCCGGATAGCGATCCGAGATTTCAGGCGTGGCGCGATCGGCAAATTGCACGCGGAGACAGCGAAATTCGCAAATCTCATAACGCTCAAATTCTCCATGCACCTGTTGCTTTTGAACTGACTAAAGGATGTTCTGTTGGCTGTTCATTTTGCGGGATTTCAGCACCGCGTTTTAGCGATATCTTTACTTACACCGCCGAAAATGCCCAACTTTGGGGCGAAGTGTTAGAAGTTATTAAAGAAATTTGTGGCCCTGCTGCCGGTACTGGCTTTTGTTACTGGGCAACTGACCCCCTTGATAACCCCGATTATGAACAGTTTGTCAGCGATTTTCAAGCCATTTTAGGCGCAATTCCACAAATGACGACTGCCCAACCCATGAAATATCCAGCACGGGTGCGATCGCTTTTGAAATTCTCAGACTCTCAGGGTTTTACTTACCATCGCTTCTCTATTTTGTCCCTCAAAATTTTACAAAATGTATATGCAGAATTCTCGCCAGAGGATCTAATCCGCGTCGGTTTAGTCATGCAAAATAAGGAGTCGCTGATGAATAAAGCAGTGGCTGGTCGTTCCTGGGAAAAGCAAAATAAAGCTGGAGAAGCATCTGATGAGTTAGCCCAATCAACGATTGCTTGTGTAACAGGATTTTTGTTTAACATGGTCGAGCGCAGCGTTAAAATTATTAGTCCTTGCAAAGCTGACGATCGCTGGCCTAATGGCTATCGAGTTTACGATCGAGGAAACTTTGAGAGTGCCAATGACCTCAAAGTTCTCTTAGAACGAATGATAACTCAGCAGATGCCTTTAGAAATTAGAGCCGATCAGAATCTTAGATTTCGCCGCGACCTCAAACACGAAAATCTTGATGATGGCTTCAAACTTTCCACTCGATTTCTAACCCTCAAGTTCCGCCACCGTCCTTTGATTAAAGAATTGGGAGAAGCAATTTTAAAAGGCAATAAAACGGCAGCCGAAATCGTCGCGGAATTTGAAAAATTAGGAGTGAATGCAACAGAAACTTATTACTCACTTAATTTAATGTTCAATCGTGGCGTTCTTGATGACGAACCTCAGCCTGGGTAGCTGAAACTATAGTAAAAGTAGGTTGGGTGGAACGAAGTGAAACCCAACATCAGGATTGTAGCAATACTTTTCAGAATTAGTATTAGCAATTACCAATTACCAATTACCAAAAAAGGAGAATCACTATGGCTAAGATTCCGTTTTATATCATGGAAGAGCACAATGAAGCATTTTTTATTTGGCATTATGCAGTAGCGGAAGGGTGGATTAACAAAAATCAGAATACGCTACTTCATGTAGATGAACATTCAGACCTAGTAGTTCCAATTTTAAATAGTTCTCTGAAGTCGGTAAATGAGAATATAAAAAGGGTACATGACTTCACCTACAGCGAATTAACAATCGCTAATTTTATCTATCCTGCACTTTATCAAGGAGTATTTAGTCAGGTTTACTGGTTGCGTCAAAAACACGACCCAAAATTAAATGGACAGAAACAACTCAATATCTATTCCCATCAGGGAGAAGGTAAAAGATTAATACTAAAATCGAAGGTTGACTTTAATAACCTGTTTAATCCTGATTGCAAATCTTTCACAATTACACCGCTTAATGCTCAAGATGATCTCTCTAGTGAGGAATCAAAAAAATTAAATAAATCGGTAATTCTCGATATCGATATTGACTATTTTTCCTGTGATAACGTATCGGGAGAATATTTAGAAGTTGAGATTACAGAAGAGGCTTACTATGACTATATCAATAACCTTTATAACAAACTGCGTATTTGTTGGGGTGGGAATGCCTCGGTCAAATATATGGATGGGAAGTATTACTTTTGTATCATCCAACCTGATAAATTAGTCGCTGAAAATTTGAAGGTTTCTGAGGATGCGATCGTAGAACGAATTGATGCACTGATTGATTTTTTGAAAGTAAATGAAATTCAGCCTAAACTAATAGATGTATGTCGTTCTCGTCTCAGCGGATATACACCTAACGATCAATGGGAATTCATTGAGAATACGCTAGTAGAAAAGTTATCTAGCATCTATGAATTCGAGCCAATTTTTGTGAGCGAACTGTCTAAAAAAGTTTTAGTAGAGGTCTAGTTTTATAGGGTTCTTAACTAATTTGAGTACAAAACTTCACCCAAAATTTAATTAAATGTAGGGTGGCCGCGAGCCGCAACAAACCTGTAAATCATAGCATAAGATAGTTGTCGGCGAGCGCCCACATTACAATTACCAATTACCAATTACCAATTACCAATTACCAATTACCAATAATATTTTACTCAGACTGAATCAAGCGCATATAAGGGCCGGGAACTGCCCTCATTTCCTCATGAGTACCGCGCTGTACAACCTTACCTCGATCTAAGAGAATGATCTCATCACAGTCACGAATCGTACTCAAACGGTGAGCAACAATTAAACAAGTACAACCCCGCCGCCGAAGATTTTGATCGATAATTTTCTCAGTTTCTGCATCTAAAGCACTCGTAGCTTCATCCATAATTAAGATCGAAGGATCGTTTACCAAAGCACGGGCAATTTCTAAACGTTGTCGCTGTCCGCCACTTAAGTTTGCCGCACCTTCAAGCAAATTCCCTTCAATACCACCAGAAATAGCTAAAACCACATCTAAAATCGCCGCATCTTGGCAAGCACGTAATAATTGATCTTTGGGAATTGTACTATCCCATAGAGTTAAGTTTTCACGCACGGTTCCCCCAAACAGAAAAATATCCTGTTCAACCATTGATAGAGAATTTGTAAGCACAGAACGGGGGATTTTATGACGAGGAATACCATCAAATAAAATCTCTCCAGACCAAGCTTCATATAACCCTGCAACTGTTTTGGCAACAGTCGATTTACCAGAACCACTCCCTCCTACTAAGGCTACTCTTTGACCTGGTCGCAAGCTGAGACTAAGATTTTCAACTAAAGGAGCGTCAATTCGTGAATAGCCAAAAGTGAGATTGCGAAGTTCGAGATATCCTGCCAATTTAAAGGCAGAATTAGTTAATTTTCCATTTGTACGAGGTATTGCGTCAACCTGAAAGGGATTTTGAGGATTTTCTAGGTTAATCTGCGAATCAACTTCATTATCTAGCACATCATCTAATTGGTTAATATCTCCCTCTAACTCCTGAAGGGTACTACCAAAACTCACTAAGGTATTAACTGGCTTCTGAAATAGAGCCATTAAACTTTGAAAAGCAACTAACATCCCTATACTTAGGTGTCCATCCATCACCCTTAACCCGCCAATAATAAGAAGTGACAGAGTGGTTAAGGCAGTGATGAAATTGGGTAAAACAGTGATAGCTTGGTTGCTAATTCCGAGTTCCTGTTGAGCATTTTCTGCTTTCGTATAATATCCAGCCCAACGAGCAAAAAAGTCTGATTCTAAGGCTGCGGATTTGATGGTTTCAATACTTTGTAACCCTGCAATGGCAACACCTGCTGCCTTTCCTTGATCTTGCACTAACCTCATGTGACTATCTTTGCGTTTCTCTGCCACCCACTGCAAGGTTGAGACATTAAGGATTGCCAAGAAGATGCTGATTATAGTCAGTACCCAGTCATAGGCAAACATCACTGCTGCATAAAATATAACCATCACAACATCGATCGCAGTTTGGGCTAACTGACCAGATAATACATCTGCAACTCTGGTATTTAACTGTGCGCGGTTGCTAATTTCTCCCGCGAACCTTTGAGCATAAAATCCCACTGGTAAGCGGAGAATATGCCACAAAAAGCGGCTTGACATCCCCACAGATAGTTTGATTTGTAAATGTCTTAAGTACCGCAATTGCAGCAGAGTTAAACTGGCTTGAATGAGGGCAGTAATTCCTATGCCGATTAATAAGGGTCGCAACCAATCATAGCGATTTTCGACGAGAATATTATCCACAAAGATTTGACCAAAAATGGAAATAGCCAACCCCGGAATTACAAGAAAAAAACCAGCTAAAATACAGTAGATAATTGCCCCTACTGAGCCTTTTAAACGCTCCATTAAAGAGCGAATAATGCTAGGTTTACGGCCACCACGTTTAAACTCTGGGCCCGGTTCCATCAGCAAAACTACGCCAGTGTAAGCCTGATCGAATTCCTCAAAACTCACACTCCGAGGGCCAGTGCCGGGATCGTTGAGATAAACACGGTCTTTTGTAAATCCTTCAACTACTAGGAAATGGTTGAAGTTCCAAAATACAATAAAGGGAGGTTGAATTTCTTGAAGTTGGGCAAGTTGTTTTTTAAATCCCTTCGCCTGCATTCCATAATTTTTAGCAGCTTTTAATACATTCGATGCTTTACTGCCATCACGGGAGACACCGCAATTAGTCCGCAGTTCGGGTAAAGGAACGATCCGACCATAATATCTCAGAATAATTCCCAAAGCGGCTGCACCACACTCTACCGCTTCCATTTGTAATAAGGTTGGTGTTTTTACCCGCTTGAAGATTTTGGGTTGTTTTGATTTAGAAAATCCCATCTTTAACATCTTTTTCATCAATAAACACCAGTCCATTCCCGGAGAACGGGTAGTAAAAAGGTAATAGGCGCTTGTTCTTCCACCCGAACTCTAGCAGTGGTGGTAATCCCAGGGGTAATTTTTAGTTGTGGGCCCTGGGAAGATGACCACTTATAACCACTGGGAGTTTGATCTGATTCCAATTGGGCACGGACTTCTACAATCGCCCCCCCTGCATTTTCTCCACCTGCTCCGCCGCTGACATTTTGAATTAATCCACTAACCAAATCGGGATTGCCAATCACTGCTGCCACACCTTTTTGAGTAATAGGAAACTCGGAAACTGAAGTGACAGTGCCAACAATTCCTCCATATCGTTGCCGCTTAACTGTATCCGGTGTAATTTGAATCATCATCCCCGGTTTCACTTTTTTGCCATCTTTAACTGTAAAGTAACTAACTCCAACTATGGTGCCTTTGCGGCTGGTCACATTCAAAGAACCTAAATTAGTACCGGGTGAAACTACTTGTCCTTCTGTAGCCATGATTTCTAAAATGCAGCCGGCGTGAGGACTGCGAATTTCGCTGTTGTCAATAATTTGTTGTTGCAATTGAGCAATTTCTCGACGGACATCCTGAATCGGATTTTGTTTATTATTTAGTTGTTCTAAGTTATCTTGTTCTAACCGCTTGGCTTTGGTTTCCAATTCTTGCAAATCTGCTTGAGTTTGACGAATTTGATTGAGATTTTCTAGATGTCGTTGTTGAGATTCTGTTTCCTTGACTTCCAAGTCCTTAAGTTGTGCTTGAATTTCATTGATTTGATTGAGACTATTGAGATATTGTTGTTGGGTTGTGGCTTCTTGAACATCGATATCTTTGAGTTTTGCCTGAAGCGCTCCAATCTGATTGAGATTTTCCAGATATTGCTGTTGTGCTTCCACTTCACGAGCATCTAAATCTTTTAATTCTGCCTTGAGTTCTGCAACGCTTTCTAATTTCTGAAAATATTCTTGTTCTGCTTCGAGGAGAGTATCTTGAGGGATGGCACCTTCTGAGAAGAGTTGCCGACGTTTTTCTAATCTTTCTGCTAAAACTGGCGCTAGTTTTTTAGCATTTTCTAAGCGTTGTTGCAGGCTCTGACGCTGTTCAGTAATGGTATTTAAGCCTTTTTCTTTGAGGGTAGGAGTGAGTGATTTAGTATCCCGTAGTTGCTGTTGAATACTTTGTCTTTGTCTGACAATGGCATCTAAACCTTTGCTTTGGATTAGAGGTGTCATTTGTTGCAAATCCTGTAACCTTTGTTGTAGACTCTGACGTTGTTGGGCAATAGCATCTAAGCCTTTATTTTGCAGCATAGGAGTCATAGACTGAGCGGCTAAAAGACGTTGCTGAAGACTAATTTTGGAAGCAATAATGGCATCTTGTTCAGAACGAGTTCCCTGATTTAAGAGCAAAGATGTTTCGTTAGATTGCTGTTGCAATTGTGCTTGTTTATCTTGAGCAAGTTTTAGCCGCTGCTTTAGTTCAGAGGGATCGATGGTTGCTAAGCGTTCATTTTTAGCAATACATTGGCCGGCTTGAACGTATAATGTTTTGAGTTGCCCTGAAATTGGGGATTGAAAATCAACTACTTGACGGGGTGCAATAAAAATACCGCGTCCATCAATGGTGATTGGTATTTTGCCAAAGATACTCCATGCTAACCCGACTATAACTAAACCTCCTAAAACGCTTAAAGGTACCCATTCTTTGGGGCCAACTACTTGCATGAGTTGATCGAGGCGTTCTGGAGAAGAGAGTCGCTCTAGAGATTCTTGGCGAAAAATATTTCGTTTTTTGCTATCTTTAGTAAACATCGTATGTTACTCAATTATAACGGTTAACGTAGCTGGCGAATCATCCAATCAAAGCGGGTGCCGGCAATGGCAGTTCCTTCTAAAACATCAAAATCAAGCTCGTCTTCGGCATCAATTTCTTCGGAGAGCATGGAAGTAAGATCGTTGGCGAGAGTGGCAAATCCACGACGCATAAGTCGATCGCGCCAACGATTTGATAGGACAACAGCAATGGCTCGATAAAATCTACTTGCAAAGGCTCTGTCTTCCTCTAGTTTGGCGGCTAATTGTGATTGAGGTAGAGCTAGTAACCAAGCATTTTCTACTACTTTGACAGTAGCTGAGGCGGTGCCTATTTCTACAAAAGACATTTCACCGAGGATTTCGCCTTTAATTGACTTTGCGACTTCTTTCTCTGTTGTGATTCCGTTTTTGGTAAGGGAAATATAAATACCTAATGTGCCTTCTAGTAAAATGTAAACGGCAGGTACGGGTTTTCCTTGTTGGATGAGAACAGTATTAGGAATAACTTTTTCGGGTACTCCGTGAGCAATCATCCAAGCAATGTCGCTATCATTGAGAACGGCAAATACAAGTAGAACTTTTCGTAATGGTTCGCTGGGTAATGCTTGATTTTCCGTTAGTAAACCTGATAAGCCGCGCAATTGATCCGAGAGTTTTAAGGATAATAAATGATAGAAACGAGAGGCAAAATCTCCATCTGTTTCTAGTTTGCGGACCAGCGTGGTTTTGGATAGTGACAATACCTGAGAATCTTCGACTACCTTGATGGTAGCAGAAGGTAAATGATTATCCAAAAAAGACATTTCTCCCATTAGTTCGCCGGCGAATAGTCGCTTGAGTTCTTGTTCTCCTCCGTCTTGGCGCGATACGGTAACAGCTAGGGTTCCTGAGATAGATAGATAGAGTGATTCTACTGGATGACCTTCTTGGATCAGCACTCGACCCGGTTGACATTTTTCAGGGGTGCCTTCATGTAAAATCCATTCTAAATCCCTCTGATTTAAAATACTAAAAAAGGGAAATTGAGCCAGAGTTTCTGGGACGATCTGCGGAGTTTTCATAAATAACATTGTAAAGCTAATTCTGCGAGGATAAGCTAAACTTGGGAAAACTAGATAGAAAGCACCCTAGAATTGGAATTTGGATGGGAGTTTGAGTTTTGCTATCAAACTTATTTTGTACATTTTCACTGAGCAAATAATACAAAAAAAAAATTCTAATGTCAAGAAGCTTATTAAAAATTTACACCCGCAGGCTGGTTGAGTTTTAATTACTCAACTGTTATATTAAGCTTTGTTAAGCTATAATTTGAGCTCGGGTAATATCCCAAGCACAATTTTTGTAATCTCAGGAGACAGGAATGATTGAAGTTTATTACTGGACAACGCCCAACGGACATAAAATTACGATGTTTCTGGAGGAAGTCGGAGTACCTTATACGCTGATTCCGATTAATATTGGTGCAGGCGATCAGTTTAAACCGGAGTTTTTGAAGATTGCCCCTAACAATCGCATTCCTGCTATTGTCGATCGCGAACCTGTGGATGGTGGCGAACCAATTTCTGTGTTTGAGTCGGGGGCGATTTTGCTTTATTTGGCAGAAAAAACTGGGAAGTTGATCCCTGGCGAGATTCGCGATCGCCTCGAAGTTCTACAATGGCTATTCTGGCAGATGGGCGGTCTCGGGCCAATGGCCGGACAGAACCATCATTTCAGTCAGTATGCTCCCGAAAAAATTCCCTACGCGATCGCACGTTACGTGAATGAGACGGGACGTTTGTATGCTGTATTGAATCGGCGGTTAAGCGATCGCGAATTTGTTGGCGGTGACTATTCGATCGCCGATATTGCCATTTATCCCTGGATTGTACCCTATGCGCTCCAAGGTCAAAAACTAGAAGATTTTGAGCATTTGCAGCGTTGGTTTGAAGCGATTAAAGCCCGTCCCGCAACCATTCGAGCCTATCAGCAAGCAGAAGCTTTCAAAACTCAGGCAATTAGTATTGAAGAGTCGCGAAATTTGTTGTTTAATCAGTCTGCCAAAACAGTTAATGATTGATTGAAGAAACAAGGAACAAGGAATAAGGGAGGAGATAGAACAATTTACTTAAGCGATCGATATCGGATCGATCTTGTCGCGATCGCAGCGCTACTTGAACAAGACTTACCCCAAAATATCCGTAACGCCACTTTCTAGGCAGTACCATCTGAAAGGCGGCGTTACGGCGCGATCGCGCCCCTCCAAACTGCTACACAAAACATTACATTTTTGTTACAATCGTGGCAACTTTAATCTTAACTATCAACACTCAGAACTATGAGCCAATCGCCCTTACCCGTTGAAACCGACTCTGTGTCAGCCACCTCAACCACCCCGTCAGGAACAGCACCTCAACCGAGTTACGTCAAACTCGCCATGCGAAACATGGTTCGCAAGCGCGCAACCTCCCTATTTCATTTTTGCCTAACAGCGATCGCCCTGTTAGGGATACTAATTGGTTTAGCATTCATAGATCGCTATTTTCATCCCTAAATATAGCAGCTTTTAATGTAGTAGGTACTGCAAATTATAGAAGAAGGGGCTAGGGGCTAGGGGCTAGGGACTAGGGAAAGAGGGGGAGATGGGGGAGATGGAGAGGATGGGTAATTAGCGATTACCAATTAGCAATTAGCAATTAGCGATTAGCAATTAGCAATTAGCAATTACCAATTACCAGTTACCAGTTAACAGTTAACAGTTAACAGTTAACAGTTAACCAACATTACAGGAGTGCCAAAAAATGGAAATCGAGGTGAGCGTACAGGACTATTTCTGGGAAGCTAACGAATCAACTTCAGCGACAATTAGCCCTAAGAGTATCGCCGAGGGACAGATTCACCCAGAAACCTGGGAAACCTGGTTTCAGACATGGCTAGAAACCCTTTCCCCAGACATTGGGCCAGTTCCCAGTTGCGAACTCAGCCTCCGCCTCACAGGAGACCCTGAAATGCAAACCCTCAACAGCCAATATCGGCAGCAAAATCAACCGACCGATGTACTAGCTTTTGCCGCTTTAGAGGTAAACTGTCCTCATCCCCAAGAAATGGTAGCATCCATGCCCCTGTATTTGGGTGATATAGTAATTTCGGTCGATACAGCTCACCGCCAAGCCCAGCAGCAACACCATCCCTTAACAACGGAGCTCGCATGGCTAGCGGCTCACGGTTTCTTGCATCTTTTGGGCTGGGATCACCCGGATGAAGATAGTTTGAATAGTATGCTCAATCAACAAGAAATATTGCTTAAAACGATTGGTCTTACCGTTCAAACATAAACGATTTCAATTATATAAGATTGGTGGGCGATGAGTTAACTTTCATCATAACAAAGTCAAAAATAACTTTCTGAAATCACACCCAAAAATCAACAAAAACAGGAAAGCTACGAGACTAAATTAAGCCAATCTTCAAGGTCTTGGGAACACTCATCTCTATCACTTAAGTTTGCCATTTATGAAATTAAATGAGTCGTCAATCTCCTCGGAGCGTGCAGAATTTATCCCCGATTCAGACTCTTCAACCCAAAGCCTGAAAGCGTGTACTAAAGCAGTGAAACATAACCGGGAACTATCCTGGCAAGTTGCCTCCAGTTTAGCAATTAGTTTTAAATTCGCCTGGGCGGGCCTAAGTTATGCTTTTGAAACTCAGCGGAATTTTCGCATTCACACTGTCATTGGCACCTTAGCAATTGTTTTAAGTATCTTTTTGCATCTAAAACCAGTAGAAATATCCGTAATTGGCTTAACAATCGGTTTAGTTTTAGCCCTAGAATTGCTAAATACCGCCATAGAATCAGTGGTAGACTTAACAGTTCAGCAAACCTACCACGACCTAGCTAGAATAGCGAAAGATTGTGCTGCTGGATCTGTGTTAGTTTCAGCAATGGTCTCTGCTCTCGTCGCAGCTACCCTGTTGCTGCCTCCTTTATTAGCCCTAATTCAACCAGTAATTAGCCATTAGACAACAGCTTATTTATAGGAGTATAGCCCTTGATTATAGTCATCGATAACTACGACAGCTTCACCTATAATTTGGTGCAGTATTTAGGAGAATTGGGGGCAGATTTACCTGTAGCCGCCCAAGTGCAAGTCTACCGTAACGACCAAATCTCTATAGAAGAAATTCGCCAGTTGCAGCCAGCAGCAATTGTGATTTCTCCAGGGCCAGGACGACCAGAAGATGCCGGAATTTCTCTAGAATTGATTAAAGAATTAGGGTCAACCATGCCCATTTTAGGAGTTTGCCTCGGTCATCAAAGTATCGGTCAAGTTTTTGGGGGCAATATTGTTTCTGCACCCACTTTAATGCACGGTAAAACTTCTCCGGTTCTGCACGCAGGGATAGGAGTTTTTGAGGGGGTAGAATCGCCCTTAACTGCCACCCGCTACCACAGCCTAGTAATTGAACGAGAAAGTTGTCCAGAGGTTTTGGAAATTACAGCTTGGGTGGAAGATGGTACGATTATGGGCGTGCGTCATCGCCAATACCCGCATATCGAGGGAGTTCAATTTCACCCTGAAAGTGTATTGACAACTTCGGGGAAGCAATTGCTACGAAATTTCTTGGCAAGGCTTCAAAATTAATCGGGTTTTAATCCCACCAAGGTGAATGTAAGAGATGATATTCGGTCAAATTAAACGGGTTTAAATAGATAGGAAGAAAGATGAAACGGCGACAATTAATGCGTTACGCACAGACAAGTTTACTAGCAGCTTTAGCAACTACCTTACCTTCAGGATGGCAAAGCTATCAAGCACAAACCAGCAATGGTTTGTCCGTGCAATGGTTAGGGCATACTTGCTTTTTATTCACTGGCGACGGTCTAAAAGTGCTGGTAAATCCATTCCGTCCAATCGGTTGTACGGCGGGATACCGCGCTCCCAATGTGGCTACAGATTTAATTCTGATTAGCAGCAGATTATTAGATGAAGGCGCGATCGAGGGATTTTCAAATAATCCGGGACTCCTTTACGAACCGGGAGTTTTTCAGTTTAATGGGATGCGGATTGAGGGTATTAATACACAGAAAGATCGCGAAGGGGGACGGCGTTTTGGGATGAATGTGGCTTGGATGTGGAAGCAGGCGGGTGTCAAAATTCTACACTTGGGGGGAATTGCCGGACAAATTGAAATTGAACAACAAATCTTGCTCGGACGGCCAGATTTGCTGTTAATTCCTGTGGGAGGCGGCCCCAAGGCTTATACTCCTGAAGAGGCGAAAAAAACTGTGGAACTTCTGAAACCCAAAATGGTGATTCCCACTCATTACAAAACCCCAGCAGCGGATGCAGCGGCCTGCGATTTGGTATCGCTAGATGACTTTTTAGCGCTAATGAGTGGCACTCCTGTGCGCCGCATAGATCGGGATACGATCGCGCTTAAACCTGCTGATTTACCTGATAATGGGTCGGTAATTGAAGTTTTAAGTTACAGGTTTTAAGGGTTACTATACTTGTCTGTGCTAAATGGTGGCGATCGCGATCTCCTCCATACAAGTTACCCACTAGCAATTAACAATTAACAATCCTCTCTGAGCCTGTCGAGAGGATTGTTAAAATCATCTATTTTTAGTTAAACTTAACTTATTACGCAGCACGCTGAGTTAACAAACCCCAGATGAACAGCAGCACGACTGCACCGATGACTGCAAATGCTACACTAGGGATGGTCAAAGCTCCGTAGGATGCACCCGCGCTAGTTCCTAAAAGGACTTGACCAAGATAACCGCCAGCTAGAGCACCCAAAATTCCTAAAACAGTTGTTGCTAGAAAGCCGCCGCCTTGATGACCTGGATAAATGGCTTTGGCGATCGCGCCAGCAATTAAACCTAATACAATCCAAGCAATAATTCCCATTTCTTTTTCTCCTGACCGTTCAATTTTTATTCTTTTTCTTTGCCTTATGTTCTAAGAATAACAATTGCGGCTGTATATTCTCCTCTACCATTGGGAGGAATCTGATGGGTTAGAAATTTGACCGAAAATCAGAGCTTTGAGGCTTTTTAATCTCTAAAAACAGTCAGAAATAATTTTTTATATGTCGAAAGTTGTAAGTAGAGGCTTTCCTAAGCTGTCAAATTTAGCTCTAAAATTACAACGACCCGTTTTAAGTCAAGAAAATTAGGTGGCAGATGGATCTAAGCTTGTGCATGATTGTCAAAAATGAGGAAATGGCGCTACCCCTGGCGCTAAGCAGCGTTAAAGAGGTTGTGGATGAAATTGTGGTGGTGGATACGGGTTCGAGCGATCGCACCCCGGAAATCGCTAGAAGATTCGGCGCGCGGGTTTATAGCTTTGAATGGTGTCACGACTTTGCGGCGGCGCGAAATCACTCTCTCCAGTATGCTCGTGGTGAGTGGATTTTGGTGTTGGATGCTGATGAAGTGCTGGCTTCGGAGATTGTCCCACACCTGAAGCAGGCGATTAAGAGCGATCGCCACTTGCTAATTAATCTGATCCGCCAAGAAATCGGTGCAGTACAATCTCCTTACTCCTTGGTGTCGCGCTTATTCCGCAACCATCCCAAGATCCGCTTTTCTCGACCTTATCATGCAATGGTAGATGACAGCGTTGGGGAGATTATGACCTGGGAACTGCAATGGAAAATAGGTTCTCTCCCTGGCGTGGCGATTTTACACTCTGGATATCAAGCTGGTGCGATCGCTGCTAAAGGTAAACTTCAAAAAGCTCGGGAAGCGATGGAAAGTTATATCGCTCAACATCCAAATGACCCCTATGTATGCAGCAAGTTAGGTGCTTTGTACGTGGAAATTGGGGAAGTTCAGCGAGGGATAGCACTATTAAAACGAGGCTTGACCGCGATCTCTATAGATACTTATGTACTCTATGAACTGCACTATCATCTAGCCATTGCCTATCGTCAACAACAACAGTTTGACAAAGCAAAGGAACATTATCAAACCGCACTTAAATTAGAGATTTTACCTCAGTTAAAATTGGGAGCTTACAATAATTTAGCCAATTTACTCAAGGATGAGGGCAATCTGGGTGGTGCAAAAAGTCTTTACGAGATGACTTTGCAAATTGACCCCAATTTTGTTGCTGGTTATTATAATTTGGGCATGACACTGAAAGCTCAGGGAAAATTAGAGGCTGCGATCGCGACTTATCAGCAAGCGATCGCTCTCAATCCTGACTCTGCGGAAGCTTACCAAAATTTGGGCGTTGTTTTCCTCAAAGTTGGGAATGTGGCGGAAAGTGTAGCGGCGTTTAAGAAAGCGATCGCGCTTCATGACGAACACAGCAACCCTATAGAAGCTGAACGGCTGCGCGGGGGATTGCGAGAAATGGGTTTGATGTAATCGCGATCGCCTAGATGCACTCATAAAAACAGTTCGGCAAGCGGGAAACTCAGAGTCTTTAGACCTGAGAGGTAAGCGGCACGGGCGGTTTTAACCGCCGTGAATCTTTCTTTAATTGGCGGCATGGTGTGGATCTTCAATATATTTCTTAACCACTTCACTACTAATATTACCTGCGGTACTTACAAAATAGCTACTCGTCCACAAACTAGGTAACTTTAGTAAATGTGGAAACTCTTTTCTCAGGTAATTACTCGACCTTCCTTTAAAAGCTTTGACCACTAATGCCGGAGTGTCTGTGGGTTTAACCGCTACAAATAAATGCACATGATCTGGCGCGACCTCCAAAGCCAAAATGTCCCAACCTTTCTCTATCGCCAAATCTAAAAATATCTGACGGGTTCTAGTTGCTACATTATCCACTAAAACTGGGCGGCGACGCTTAGGGATAAACACAAAATGGTAATTCAGCAGGAACTTAACGTGGTTATGGGTTTTATATTCCGGCAGGGGCAGCATAAAATATTTGTAGACACGACTTGACATATCGACTATACCGTGTGATGCTAATTAATAGCAATATAAGTTATAAAAACATGGCTAAAGCTAGAAGTAAAACGCCCAAAAAACCGAAAGTACCGTTAGGAGTTCAGCAAAATTTAATTAGTCCAAGTCAGCAATTGAAAGCTGTTCTTGAGTTTATCTGCTCTGAGTCAAACAAGCTCCATAATTGCGCCACTTATTATGCCCGACAAATCTGGTTTAAGTCCCATAAGTATGTGACAAGTTTTGACCTTGTAAAAAACCTTACCAAAAATGCACACTTTTCGGCACTTCCTTCTGATGCCGCAACGCAAACCTGTCTCTCAGTTGGAGAGTCGATTAGCGCATTTGCAAAATTAAGAGAACTATGGCGCAATGGCGAACTTGAAAATAAACCCAAGCCACCCAACTATCGGAAGCCAGGATACCAATTAGTTGCCTATCCCAAACGGGCATTAAAACTGATTGACGGACAAATTAGATTTCCTCTGGGTCTGCGTGTTAATGCTTGGTTCGGATTGAAAGAGTTTTTCCTACCGATGCCATCCAACCTTGATTTTGAAAATCTCAGAGAGGTACGAATACTGCCCAGAAATGGCTGCTTTTATGCTGAGTTTGTTTATCCAGTTGTGGTTAAAAAACCTATTTTAGATCCCGCTAAATGTTTGGGTCTGGATCACGGCTTAAATAATTGGTTAACAGGGGTTAGCAATGTCGGGACAAGTTTTATTGTTGATGGCAAGCACTTAAAATCTATCAACCAATGGTACAACAAGCAAGTTGCTAAGCAAATGACCGATAAACCCAATGGCTTCTGGTCTAAACGTTTAGCGGCAATGACTGAAAAGCGGAACCGACAAATGCGAGATGCGGTTAACAAAGCGGCTCGCATAGTAATTCAACATTGTTTAGATAACAGTATCGGCACTTTGGTTTTTGGTTGGAACAAAGGACAAAAGTCTGGAATAGATTTAGGCAATAAGACTAATCAGAATTTTGTACAAATCCCTACCGCTAGACTCAAAGCCAGAATAGAACAACTATGCAAGTTGTATGGTATTCGGTTTGAGGAAACTGAAGAAAGTTACACCAGTAAAGCTAGTTTTTTAGACGCTGACGCGCTACCTAATTTTGGTGAAAAACCCGTAGGCGAAGCCACTCTGAAAGAGTTAGGGTGGAAGGCATCTGGAAAAAGAGTTAAGCGTGGATTGTATCGTACTTCTGAGGGTGTTGAAATCAACGCCGATTGTAACGGCGCGGCTAATATTTTAAGAAAAGTAGCGGTGAAGCTTGGGCTAGACCTAAGTGGAATCAGTAGAGGCGGTTTGTGCTCGCCTTTGAAGTCTAGATTTTGGACTATTCAAGAATCTCAGCGGCTTTAGCCCTGAGAGTATCAATAAAGTTAATGCTACGATCTAGGAATTGTGCGACCAAGGTCAGTAAATTATCTCTACCTTGGCTGTATCCAAATCATAGCGCGCACCTACAATTTTTAGTTTACCAGTCTTCACCGCTTCCCCTAAAATCGATGAGGTAACTTTTAACTTATCCACACTCATTTTGATATTAGCTCTGACGAGGTTATCTAACTTATCCCCCGACTGATTTTGTACTTGCTCTAAAGCTGGTTTAATAGCTGCTACCACAGTGCCAATATTGCCAGGAACAGAATGACCCTCTAAAGTTGCTTTAACAGCACCACACCGTTCGTGACCGAGTACCAATATCAGTGGAACCCCTAATTCTGCTACCGAATATTCAATGCTACCGATGATAGTATTGTCAGTGACATTGCCCGCTACTCGCACATCAAATATATCGCCCAATCCTCGATCGAAAAGTAGTTCGGGAGGAACCCGCGAATCCGAACATCCGAGAATGGTCGCAAATGGATGTTGACTGTGTGCAACCTCTGAAATTCGCGCCTGATTTTGGTCGGGAAAAATCCGTTTTTGCTGAATATAGCGCTGATTCCCTTCCATCAATTTTTTGAGCGCTTGATCTGCCATTATACTGGGAGCCACCTCTTTTGGATTTATTTCTGCGATCGCACTTTGAGATTTCAAGAGGTGCGGCCAAAGGCTGGCTGCCATTGCGCTCGCACCACCGAGCAGAATTAAATTTCTCCGGGACATCTTGCCTATTTTTCTGGCTTCTGTCATTGTTTTATAATTTAGAGCGAGTGTTGATATCGATCGATTATAAGCTCTACAATAAGACTCAGCACTAAATCTTTATTTTTCTTTATAAGCCACACTCCACAGATTATAAAAGTAGATTTAATAGCGCTCCCAGTCCTCAAAAACCATCCAACACTAGCGGCAAACATTTAAAGGTTTTCTCAGGCTATAATCTACTTTGATTGAACTCATTTTCTCGCTACTTTTTAACTCGCTCGTAGAGTCAGACGCACGATTTAGTAATAATTACAACAATAATACCTTTGCTCTGGCTATTGACGCGACAACTCATAACAGATTTTCCTGCCAAATTGCTCACATTAGGGTAAAGTAAAAGGCGGATTGGATACTATACTACTCTGATGCAGATAGAGAAGCTACCCCGCCAAATCAACCCCCGTCGCCAAAACCAAAGGCGTTCAGTTAAACCACGCCGCCGAACTCCTGCCAAATCCTCTCGGTTAAAATATGGCAATATCCTCTCCCTAACCGCCGCCGCGATCGCGATCGCTTGGATAGTGACAATTCCCTTCAGAAGTCATCGTGTCGCAGAACCGCCAATTGTCTCTCAACCCCCTACTATATCGCCGCTACCAGTTCAGGGAACTTCCAATCCGCCTTCAAACCAAAGCGATCGCACCTTCAGCTACAACGTCAAAATACCCCCAAACCAAATTTACAGCCAAGAATTACAAGTCATCGTTGACGAACTTGTAAACATCGCCACCAGCAAAAAACTACCTACAGCCTCCCTATCCATTACCTTAATTGATGTCAGCAATTCCAACGCCCACACCTTTGCCGGCTATCAAAATCAAACACCTAGATTTCCCGCTAGTGTAGCCAAATTATTTTGGATGGCAGGTTTTTATGGAGCCCTAGAAAAAGGTCTGATCCAAAAAGATGAATCCTCTTTTACTTCCGACCTCAAGCAAATGATACAGGTATCCAATAACGATGCTGCTAGCCGGATTCTAGACACCATCACGGACACAGAATCAGGGGGAGAACTTAGCGGTCAAAAATTGCAAACTTGGCTAAAAAAACGTCAACAAATCAATGCTTTTTTCCAAGCAGCAGGATACGAAGGTATTAAACTCACCACCAAAAATTATCCGATCTACTATTTAGGTCAAGAAGGGCCAAAAGGACGCGAGTTACAACTGCGGAGTAACTCCCCCAAACCCATTCGGAATCAGGTGACAACAGATCAAGCTGCAAGGCTTTTATACGAAATTTATACAAGACAAGCCGTTTCTCCACTTGCTAGCCGCAAAATGGCTTACTTATTAACTAGAGACTTAAATCCTAAAGCTTGGAAAAACGATCCTAGTAACTCTATAAAAGGATTTTTAGGCGAATCTTTGCCAACTAAAATTTACTTTGGTTCTAAAGTTGGTTACACTTCCGGTTCCCGCCAAGAAGCCGCATTTATTAGAACCTTAGACGATCGAGCTATCTATATTTTAGTGATTTTTGCTGACGATCCAGCCTATGCAAGAAATGAGACAATATTTCCACAAATGTCACGTCACGTTTTCGAGCGCTTGAATGCTCGCGGGCCTAAATAGCAACCGCTTTCAGCGGTTAGGGGCTAGGGGCTAGGGGCTAGGGACTAGGGAAAGAAGGGAAAGAAGGGAAAGAAGGGAAAGAAGAGAAAGAAGGGAAAGAAGAGAAAGAAGGGGGAAACAATCAGCGACTTTGGTGGAAATCAGAAAGTCCTAACCCACGAAAGCGGTTACTATATATAATAAACTCAAAAAACCCCCCTTTTTAAGGGGGGGTAAGCAAAGATGCTAATACTTAGTCAAGTTAATTACTTGATAGCGATCTTCGCGCCGACGGCTTCTAACTGTTTCTTGATATCTTCAGCAGCAGCCTTTGCGATCGCTTCCTTAACAGCCTTCGGTGCAGCTTCTACCAAGTCCTTGGCTTCCTTCAGACCCAGACCGGTAATAGTCCGCACTTCCTTAAGAATAGCGATTTTCTTATCAGCAGGAACTTCTTCGAGAATCACATCGAATTCAGTTTGCTCTTCTACTTCTTCAACAGCAGCAGGGCCAGGGCCAGCCATCATCATAGTGCCAGTAGGAGCCGCAGCGCTAACGCCAAAGGCTTCTTCAATTTGCTTCACTAATTCGGAAGCTTCCAACAGAGTTAGGGATTTGAGTTGTTCGAGAATTTGATCGGTTGCAGCAGACATTTGTTGAACTCCTAGTTCGATTTTGGATTTGAAATTTGGAAGAGCTAATTGCTAATTGCTGATTGCTAATTGTTTATTCTTTGCAACCCATTAGCTATTAGCCATTAGCCATTAGCCATTAGCCATTAGCCATTAGCCATTAGCTATTAGCCATTAGCAACTTACTCCGATGCTTCAGTTGTTTCGCCGCCTTCTTTTTCGGCATAAGCCTTGAGGCCGCGAGCGATAGAAGTAGGAACTTGATTGATACCCACAGCCAGCTTGGTAGCTACACCATTGATAGCACCGGCAATTTGAGCCATGAGTTGTTCCTTGGACGGAAGATCCGCCAGCGCTTTAATATCAGCTTCTTTTAAAAGCTTCCCTTCCATAACGCCGCCGCGAAGGGTACTCTTCTTAGAGGCTTTTTGGAACTCTTGGTAAGCTTTAATCGCGCCACTGATATCTTCTTTGACAAACACTAAAGCAGAAGCACCTTTCAGTAATTCCTGCATCGGTTGCCATTTCGCGTCGCCCTCAACAGCAATTCGCATCAGCGTATTTTTGGTCACTGTGCAACTGCTACCTTTTGGACGCAGACGACGACGCAAATCTGTGATTTCCGCAACAGATAGCCCCTGATAGTCAATGATGACTGCCAGTTGCGACTGACTCAAGCTGTCCTTGAGTTCAGTAATGATTTCATTTTTCTGCGCTACGGTTTTGCCCATACTTGTCTCACCTCCTTTAAAAATCCCAAACTGCCAATCAAAAACCCCGACTTTCAAGCCGGGGCAAGGAAATAAAAATTAAAAATTAGAGATTAAAAATTAAAAATTAGACATTTTTAACTTTTACTTAATTTTAAGTTTTTACTTTCTTAGCCTCGGCAGGAAATTAAGGTGTTAACACCTGCTGTCTATGGCTTATTGATTTGTATTTGTATTCGTTAATGGTTAACGGTTAACAGTTAACCGTTAACCATTAACAATTACGCTGCATCAAGTTTTAGATCGCGCAGAGCACTAATATCAACTTGAATTGACGGCCCCATCGTTGCTGATACATACATCGTCCGCCAGTAGCGGCCTTTAGCACCAGAAGGACGGTTGCGGTCAATGGTTTCTTGCAAAGCGTGTAGGTTAACTAGCAAGTCTTCAGCAGAAAAAGCTGCTTTGCCGAACATGACATGAACAATGCCTGTGCGATCGGCTCTAAATTCTAGCTTACCACCTTTAAACTCTTCGATCGCCTGTGCCAAATCAAAGGTGACAGTACCACCTTTTGGAGAAGGCATCAAACCGCGAGGGCCTAGCAAGCGGCCCAATTTTGCCACTTGTGCCATCACGTCTGGTGTGGCAATCAAGCGGTCAAAGTCCATCATGCCTTTCTGAATTTCATCGATTAATTCTTCAGAACCAGCAATGTCTGCGCCTGCATTTAAGGCTTCTTTAACTTTTTCACCCTTGGCAATTACCGCAATGCGGACAATTTGACCAGTTCCTTTGGGTAGCGATACGGTTGTCCGCAACTGCTGATCCGTATATTTAGGGTCAATTCCTAAGCGGATATGTGCTTCAGCAGCTTCGGGAAATTTAGCCGTTGCTGTTTCTTTGAGGAGTTGTAGGGCTTCTAGTGGTTGATAAACCCGGTCTTCTACTTTCTTTTTGAGCTCTTGGATTCTGCGAGACTCTTTTTTTGCCATTTTTTTCTCCTGGGGTTACTAACGAAGCTCTGCCTCTCCCCCATAATTGATTTTACTTAGCTTTTGGATTTAAGATTGAAGGATCAATCTGCGATCGCTACGCCCATATTCTTTGCCGTTCCTTCCACGATTTTCATCGCGGCATCAATGTCATTAGCATTGAGGTCTGGCATTTTCGTTTCCGCAATTTCCCGTAACTGACTTCGGGTAATCGAGCCGACTTTTTTGCGGTTCGATTCGCCTGAACCCTTGGCAATGCCGGCTGCTTTTTGAATTAGCACCGACGCTGGCGGGGTCTTGAGAATAAACGTAAAACTCCGGTCTTCAAACACCGAAATTTCTACCGGCACCACTAGACCTGCTTGATCGGCAGTTCTGGCGTTGTACTCCTTACAAAACATCATGATGTTGACACCATGTTGACCCAAGGCTGGGCCGATCGGAGGTGCTGGGTTGGCTTTTCCCGCCGTAATCGCCAACTTAATTACCGCAACAATTTTCTTTGCCATTAGTTAGCTATGTTTCTGAACCTGATTAAACTCTAATTCTACGGGCGTATCGCGTCCGAAAATTGAGAGCAATACTTTGAGCTTATTCCGTTCTGGGCTGACTTCAATCACGTCACCTTCAAAATCTTTAAATGGCCCAGAAAGTACCACAACGTGATCTCCTGCTGCCATTGAAACTTTGACAACTGGCTCTGCTTCCTGAGTTTGTCTGAAGATCCGCTCTACTTCTGAATTACTCAGAGGTAGGGGTTTGACGTGCCCCCGTCCCCGCCCGTAGCGGCGTTTTTGCTCTGCCCCGACAAAGTTAATCACATTCGGGGTATTTTTAACAATTTGCCACGTTTCTTCGTCCATTAACATTCGGACGAGTACGTAGCCGGGAAAGACTTTTTCGTCTGAGTGCCGACGTGCGCCATCTTTGCCCAGTTTGATCGCGGGAGTTTGAGGGATTTCTACCTCAAGGATGCGATCGTTCACATCCAATGTTTGAATCCGCTGCTCTAAGTTGGCTTTGACGCGCTTCTCGCAGCCGGAAGCTACCTGAACGGCAAACCAGCGGGCTTCAACCGGCGGAAGTTCCGGCGCGTCTGCCTCCGACATTTGTGTAGAATTCAGAGATTCTTCTGATGCAAAAGTCATGGTGCAAACACCTGTGCCGCTGCCCAATTAAAAAAGTTATCTACTAGGTAGATTAGGCTTGCCGAGAGGATTACCATCAAGACTACGGCAAAGGACTCACTCACTAGCTGCTGCCGGCTGGGCCAAACCACTTTTTCGAGTTCTTCTTTCGTTTCCTTGAAAAAACTCGTCGGGTTGAACCCAGGCGCTGTTTCTTTTACTACTTGTGCTTCGTCTTTCTTCGCCACGATTGCTAATCCCCTTTGCGATTTTAGATTTTAGATTTTAGATTTTAGATTGTTTAAGCGATTCGCAGGCTTAAGAATTTTAAACCTAAACGGCTCACTCACTATCCCAAATCTCGAATCCGCGCATTGAGCCTCTGCTGATTTGGCAGTTAACCTCAATGTTTCCTGACTAGCACTGCTTTGTGTAAAGCAGTAATTTTACAGGCGCAACTGAGAATTAAGACGCGAAACAAAGCGTCTGTTTCTGCCGTTTTTTGTGAATCGCCCACACAGTTAATTCTACCCAAAAGTTGGCGATTTAGGCTGGATGTAGCCATAAATCTCGGCGCTTTCGGGCAGAACTTTAAAAGTTGGTGATTCAGCGCGCCCTGGAGGACTTGAACCCCCGACATCAGGTTTTGGAGACCTGCGTTCTACCAACTGAACTAAGAGCGCATCCGGTTTGACTTGACTGGGTTAACCTCTAGATTCCTAGTCTAACAGAATGCGATCGCGAACGCAAGCGAAATTCTCAAGTTTGGCAAAAACCAAGTTTTGATGCCCATTTTTACAAGGGGCGATCGAAGCGTTGTTTGATGCGGGTGGCTTTGCCGACGCGATCGCGCAGGTAATATAGCTTGGCGCGGCGTACTTTCCCTCTGCGGATGATTTTGATGGTGGCAATGCGCGGTGAGTGGATCAGAAATACCCTCTCGACTCCTACGCCTTGAAACACGCGGCGGACGGTAATCGTTTCGTTGATGCTGCCGTTGCGTTTAGCAATGACAGTGCCTTCGTAGGGTTGGATTCGTTCTTTCCCGCTTTCTACAATTCTCACGCCGACTCTTACGGTGTCGCCTACGTGGATTTCAGGAAGTTCTTTCTTGAGCTCTACTTTGAGCTTATTGATTTCTTCCGTCTCAATCGAGCGGACGATCTCTGCACATTTCATAAAATTTTGCCGAAACTCACAATCTACTATGATATGGCAAAAGCGGACGCTAAATCAAGTGTAAATAATTTTTTATGTTGGATGTCTCTTGGGCTGACTTTTTCCAACTGGGAGCGATCGCACTCCTGGCTTTATATCTCGCCGCGAATTTGGGTGCGAATGATGTTGCTAATTCAATGGGGACATCGGTAGGGTCAAAGGCTTTGACTCTGCCGCAGGCAATAATTGTCGCTGGAATTTTGGAGTTTACAGGAGCCTTGTTTTTTGGTCAAGGGGTATCGGAAACTCTAGCGACGGGTGTTGTTAATCCAGAGGCCTTCGCTGCCATGCCCCAGTTATTCTTAATTGGTATGGTTTCAGTGTTGGTCAGTTGTGGGTTATGGCTACAAATCGCTACCAGTTTGAGTTTGCCTGTTTCTTCTTCCCATGCGGTGGTAGGTGCGATCGCGGGTTTTAGTTGGGTGGCGGCTGGAATTGGTGCCGTTCGCTGGCAAACTATTGGTACGATCTCCCTGACTTGGTTGGTTACGCCTGTAGTCAGCGGTGCGATCGCCGCCTTATTTTACAGTTTAGTAAAGCGTTGGATTCTCGATCGCCCAGATCCCTTAGAACAACTACGGGAATGGATTCCCTGGTTGAGTGCAGCACTATTGGGGATTTTTGGCGTAATTGTACTGCCAACTGTGAGTATACCGTTACAAAAGATAGTCTCAGAGCAGTTAGGCTGGAATTTACCTACTCACGATATTGCCATTTTACTAGGTGCGATCGCCACTTTTTCCCTTACTACCATCAGTTGGCAGCAATTGGGAAGAGAGGGGGAGAGGGGGAGCAGAGGAGCGGGGGAGCGGGGGAGATGGGGAGATAGGGAAGATGGGGAAGATGGGG